>CALXIJ010000082.1 GCA_944388335.1 uncultured Pygmaiobacter sp. | reverse complement strand
ACGAATCAAGGCAAATCTAAAAGGCTTGCCGCCTGCAATTCACAGACAACAAGCCCTTTCGGCTGCTTGAACAATTTTTGCTTTCAAATATTGTCTAACTTTTTGGGGTCACTTCAAAACCCACCCGCCGCGCGCTTTTTTCCGTTCCGGCCTTCTTTTTTTCGTTATCCGTTGTTCGTTCCGATTTTTTCCCGCCGTTCTCTCCGCCGCAGGCGCCAGAACCAGAGACTGCACAGCAAAATCTGCACCGCCGTCGAGGCCGGCGTCGCAAGCCCGATCCGGAACAGGGAGACCGGCTGGATTCCGCTCATCCAATAGGAGATCGGGATGCGCACCAAAAACGCCCCCACGATTCCCTGCACCATGACAAAGGTGGTGCTGCCGCTGCCGTTGAAATAGCCGCAAAAGCAGAAGAGGAAGGAGACGAGCAGCGTATCCACCGCGTAGGCGCGCAGATAGTCCCATGCAGCCGACGCGACTGCGGCGTCCGAGGTGAAGACCGAGGCCAGCAGATCTCCGCGGAAAAAGGCGAGCGATGCCATCGCGATGCCGAAGACCAGCGCGCTCGCCATGCCGTAATACATCGCCCGTCTGGCGCGCTCCCGTTTCCCCGCGCCGATATTCTGTCCGACAAAGGCCGACAGGGACTGCATAAAGGCGTTTGGCACCAGCATGATAAAGGCGCACAGTTTCTCCGCCACACCGACCCCGGCGGAGGGGACGACCCCGAGACCATTCACAATGGTCAGGATGACCAGAAAAGAGATGCTGACCAAGAGCTCCTGCAGCGCGATTGGCACTCCGAGCCGCAGCACCCGCAGGATCACCGCCCTGTCAAAACGGATATCCGCCTTGTCAAAGTGAAAGGGCAGCCCGCGCCGGCGGGTCACCGCGACGCAGAGCACCACACTGACCGCCTGCGCCAGCACGGTCGCAAGGGCCGCGCCGGCGACTCCCATCCCGAAACCGGCGACAAAGAGCAGATCTCCGGCAATGTTGACAACGCAGGCCACGCCGACGGTAAACAGCGGGGTTTTGGAGTCGCCGATGCCCCGAAACAATCCGCCCAGCACATTGTAGGCAACAATAAAGGGCAGACCCGCAGAGCAGATGCGCAGATATTCCACCGTGCCGGCAAACGCCTCCTGCGGGGCGCGCATCACCACCGCGATCGGGTCGGCAAAGAGCTCCATCAGGATCAGTAAGCCGGCGGCAACCGCCGCAAAGAGGCAGATCGTCGCCCCGGCCACCCGGCCCGCCGCGCGCTGTTCCCCCTGACCGATCTTCTGGGAGAGCAGAATGGTGGAGCCCATCGCCAGACTGTTGACTAAAAAGGTCACGGTCTGCATGATCTGGCTGCCGGTTGAGACCGCCGACACCCCCGCCGCCGTGCCGAACTGGCCGACCACAAGCAGATCCACCGCGCCATACATCGCCTGAAGACAGAGGGCCAGCAGCACCGGGATGGTGAACCGCAGCAGCGGGGAGAGGATCGGCCCATTGGTAAAACGCTGTGACTGTCGCATCATTTCCTCCTTTGACACAAGAAAGCACCGGAGCAAACAACAGGCATCTCAGCCTGTCATCTTCTCCGGTGCTGCAACTTCCAGTGAGTGCTCACCCTCCGATGAACGTTACCAGTATAGAGGATCCCCGCGCGCTTGTCAACCCATCCGGTCTTCCTGTGCTGCCGGGGTCTCCTGCTGCGCCGTGTCAAACTGTGCGCGGTAGAGCTCGCAGTAGTACCCGCCCCGCGCCATCAGTTCCTCGTGGGTGCCGCACTCGGCGATCTTGCCATCCCGCAGCACGGCGATCTGATCTGCGTTGCGGATGGTGGACAGCCGGTGCGCGATGACAAAGCAGGTGCGTCCCTCCATCAGACGCAGCATTGCCGACTGGATCATCCGCTCGGTCTGGGTGTCGACGTTGGAGGTCGCTTCGTCGAGAATCAGCATCGGCGCGTCGAGCAGCATCGCACGGGCGATGGTCAGCAGCTGCCGCTGTCCCTTTGAGATATTCGCGCCGCCGTCCTGCAGCAGGGTGTCATATCCCTGCGGCAGCGCGCGGATAAACCGGTCGATCCGGGCCGCTTTTGCCGCTGCGCGCACCTGCTCCATCGTGACGTCCTCCCGGCCATAGGTCAGATTCTCGTACACCGTCCCAGTGAAGAGCCAGGTATCCTGCAACACCATCGAATAGGCCCTGCGCAGGCTGGCACGGGTCAGGGTGCGGATCTCCTTTCCGTCCACCGTGATACTGCCGCTGTCCGGGTCATAGAACCGCATCAGCAGATTGATGACGGTGGTCTTTCCCGCGCCAGTCGGCCCCACGATCGCGACGACCTGCCCCGGCTTTGCCTTGAGGTTGAACCCGTCGAGCACCGGAGTATCCGGATCATAGCCGAACCGCACACCGCGCAGTTCTACCTCTCCCCTGACATCGGTCAGCTCCTTGGCATCCGGCGCGTCCGGTTCCTCCCCCGGCGCATCGAGCAGCCAAAAGACCCGTTCCGCCGCCGCAAGAGAGGACTGCAGCTCACTGATGATGTTTGCGAACTCGTTGATCGGGCCGGAGAACTTACGGGAATAAAGGACAAAGGAGGAGATGTTGCCCAGCGTGATCCCGCCGGCCATATAGAGCAGCGAGCCGAAGATGCTCACCATCGCAAGCGAGAGATTATTGATGAAGTTGACCGTCGGCCCGGTCGTGCTCGCAAAGCTGTCCGCCCGGCAGTTGGCGTCACAGGCCTTTGCGTTCCGGCGCTCGAACAGCTCCTGAAAGACCTCCTCCCGCCCATATGCCTTGATGGTCCGCAGGCCGCCGGTCATCTCCTCGGCGAACCCATTGAGCGCTCCCAGCTGCTGGGACCGCTCCCGGTAGAGCGGCCGCACCCTCCGCGAGCGATAACGTGTGAATAGAATCGACATCGGGATGGTGACCGCAAAGACCAGCACCAGCTTGGGCGAGATGCTGATCATCATGAAGAGGGATCCCAACACCGTGATAACGCTGGCGAGCATCTGCATCAGGTCATTCGAGAGGGAGGCGCTGATGGTGTCGACATCATAGGAGAGCACACTCAGCACATCCCCGACCGAATGGGTATCAAAAAACCGAACCGGCAGCTGCATCAGATGGTCGTAAATATCCCGGCGCAGCCGGTAGACCACATTGCGCGCAAGCCGCACCAGAATCGAGGCGAGCAGGTAGCTCAGCACCGAGGAGAGCAGATAGAACACCAGCATCAGCCCCGCGTAGTAAAACACCGTCTCAAAATCCACCCCGCCGGCGCCGGGACGGATTGCGTCGATCGCATAACCCGACAGCTTGGGGCCCACCAGCGCGAGCAGGTTGCTGGTCACGCTGAGCACCGCCGCAAAGAAGAGCAGCCAGCGGTAATGCCGCAGATAACTCCACAGCCGCCGCAGCACCTTGCCGGACCCCTCTTTGGGCCGCTCAAATGAGGTGCTCGGCCCATGGCCGCCCATACCGTTATTTCGCGCCATCTCACTCCACCTCCCCCATCTGAATCTCGGCGATCTCGCGGTAGCTCTCACAGCTGCGCATCAGCTCGTCATGGCTGCCGTATCCGACCGTCTTTCCCTCTTCCAGCACCAAGATCTTATCCGCATTCCGGATCGAGCTGACCCGCTGGGCAATGATGATCTTGGTCGTGTCCGCAAAGTCCCGCGCCAGAGCCCGGCGCAGCGCGGCGTCGGTCTTGTAATCCAGCGCGCTGGAGCTGTCGTCCAGCAGCAGGATCTGCGGCTTTGCCGCCATCGCCCGCGCAAGCAGCAGCCGCTGCTTCTGGCCGCCGCTCAGGTTGGAACCGCCCGCCGCCAGCTGTGCCGCAAAGCCGTCCTTGCGCCGCGCGATAAAGTCCGCCTGCGCCGTCCCTGTGGCAGCGCGCAATGCGTCCTCGCTGAGCTTTCGCCCAAAGTCGATATTCGCACCGATCTCATCCGCATAGAGGAAATCGTTCTGGAACACCACGCCGAAGATACTGTGCAGCAGCTGCGGCGGGATGGTTCGCAGATCACGGCCGTCGATCCGGATCGCTCCGGCGTCCGGGTCATAAAATCGGAGCAGCAGCTGGATCAAGGTGCTCTTGCCGCTGCCGGTCGGGCCGATGATGCCCAGTGTCTGCCCG
>CALXIJ010000081.1 GCA_944388335.1 uncultured Pygmaiobacter sp. | reverse complement strand
GCCTTGGCCCAGCACCAGTTTGGCCCGTCCGCAAACCAGCCGCTCTCCGCCTTGACGCCGTCTGCGCCAAAACCGTACCAGATTCCGTCAACCTGCACCTTACCCGTTGCAAGGCTGCCATCTTTCTGAACATAATATTTTTTGCCGTCAGATGCGGTATACCAGTCCTCTTTGGGGAGCAGCGCACCATTGCTGTCAAAAAGGTAAAGTTTGTCGCCGATTGTCTTTTTCCCGGTCGCAACACGGTACCCCGTACTCAGATCCTGATAATAGGTATTGCCATCCGCCGCTGTATACCAGCCGCCTGTCACCTGATTACAATTTTGATCAAAAACCGCAAGCGTCTTGTCGCTCAGTCGATACACCTCATCACAGGCCAGTGCACCGTTTGCATCCGCCTTGGCCCAGCACCAGTTCTGTCCATCCGCGAACCAGCCGCTTTCGATCTTAATCCCACTCGCGTCAAACCCATACCACTTGTCCTCGATCTGTACCTTGCCGGTCGCATAACCGCCGTCTTCCATAACATAATATGTACTTCCGTCAATTACCTTCCAGCCGGCCTCCGTGGAGGACAAAGCGTTTACCTGAGGAGCGTTTGTCTGATTGGAGATCTCACCATCCGCACCAGAGTCGCCCTCCTGCGTCGGTTGTGTCGTTTGTGAGGGCAGCTGAGAATCCGCTTGCTGCTGCGTACTACCGGACACAGATTCAGACGAACTGCCAGTCTGCGGCTGGCCATTCGCCTGCTTGTCTCCTGATTCAACTGCTTCACTCGACTCGGTCTCGGGCTCTGTGCCCTGCACCTGTGTCCCATCAACAACCACCACAGAGGATGAGGTTTGATCCGCTCCCTCTGCCGCCCATACCAGCGACTGAGACGGAATCATTGTTGCTATCAGGAACACTGCCAGCACAAATGCCGTTGACCTCTTCCAAAAGTTCTTCAAGATCGGGGCCTCCTTTGGTTCTGTTCTATCTGTTTTACCGGCTAAATCAATTACATTTGTAAATTACCTATGATTATATCTCTTTAACCCATTTTTCGCAACCTATTGACAGATTTTTTCACATCTGTTTCCACATTTTTACCCCGCATTCTTTTGCCTTGCTATCAAAACACCTGCAGATATGGTATAATGCAATTATCTATTATCTCGATTGAGTTGGAGGAACTGCCCTTGTCCAAGCAAAACATCCGCAATTTTTGCATCATCGCCCATATTGACCACGGCAAGTCTACGCTGGCCGACCGCATCCTTGAGCTGACCCAATCGGTCGACAAGCGGGAGATGGAAAATCAGGTACTGGACAATATGGAGCTGGAGCGGGAGCGCGGCATCACTATCAAAGCGCGTGCCGTCACCCTGCACTATACCGCAAAAGACGGTCAGGACTATGAGCTGAACCTGATCGACACCCCGGGCCATGTCGACTTCGGCTATGAGGTCAGCCGCTCTCTCGCCGCCTGTGAAGGCGCAATTCTCGTCGTCGATGCGACACAGGGGGTCGAGGCCCAGACGCTGGCCAACACCTACCTCGCGCTGGAACATGATCTGGAGATTCTGCCGGTACTCAACAAGATCGATCTGCCCTCGGCTGAGCCGGACCGTGTCGCACAGGAAGTCGAGGATGAGATCGGCTTGCCCTGCCTCGATGCACCCCGGATCTCGGCCAAGACCGGAGAAAATGTGCAGGCGGTATTGGAGGCGGTAGTCGCCGGTATCCCCGCTCCGCAGGGGGATGAGACCGCCCCGCTGCAGGCACTGATCTTTGACGCGGTTTATGACAGCTACAAGGGCGTTATCGTCTATGTGCGGCTGCGGGAGGGTTCTGTCCGCCCGGGGGACCGGATCCGGATGATGCAGACCGGAGCAGAATTCGACGTGGTTGAGGTCGGACATATGGGGGCGCTTGCACTCGCCCCCTGCGACAAGCTGGAGGCCGGCGAGGTGGGGTACATCACCGCTTCCATCAAAAGCCTGCGGGATACCCGCGTCGGCGATACGGTCACCGATGCAAACCGGCCGGCGGCGGAGCCTCTGCCCGGATACCGCAAGGTGGTGCCGATGGTCTTCTGTGGCATCTATCCCGCCGATGGCGCAAGGTACAATGACCTGCGGGATGCACTGGATAAATTGCAGCTGAACGATGCCTCCCTCAGTTTTGACCCTGAGACCTCTGCCGCTCTGGGGTTTGGCTTCCGCTGCGGCTTTTTGGGGCTACTGCATCTCGAGATCATTATCGAGCGGCTGGAGCGGGAATTTGATCTGGATCTGGTCACCACCGCGCCCAGCGTACAGTACCGGATCACCCTGACCGACGGCACCCAAAAGCTGATCTCGAATCCCACCGACTATCCCGATCCGGCAAGCATTAAGCTCGCAGAAGAGCCCTATGTCAATGGGCACATCTACACCCCGACAGAATATGTCGGCGGGCTGATGGAGCTGTGCCAGAACCGGCGGGGTGTCTTCCGGGACATGAAATACCTCGATGCAACCCGGGTCGATCTGCACTATGAGCTGCCGCTGGGCGAGATCGTCTACGACTTTTTCGATGCGATCAAGAGCCTCTCCCGCGGATATGCGAGCTATGATTATGAGATCAAGGGATACGAACCCTCAAAGCTGGTGCGGCTGGACATTTTGATCAATGGGGATCCGGTCGACGCATTGAGCCTGATTGTCCACGCCGACAAGGCGTATGAGCGCGGTCGTAAGATCTGCGAAAAGCTCAAGGACAACATTCCCCGCCAGCTGTTTGAAGTGCCGATTCAAGCGGCGATCGGCGGCAAGATCATCGCGCGGGAGACGGTGCGCGCCCTGCGCAAGGACGTCCTTGCCAAGTGCTATGGCGGCGACATCACCCGCAAGAAGAAACTGCTGGAAAAGCAGAAAGAGGGCAAGAAGAAGATGCGGCAGATCGGCACCGTCGAACTGCCCAGCGAGGCGTTTACCGCCGTGTTGAAATTGGACTGATTTTCTCTATCAGTCTGCTCTTCCTGCCTCCTGTTGACAGTAGAAAAGATCTATGTTAGGCTGTAGTTGGATTTTGGTGCCGGTTTTGGCGCCAAAAAGGCGGTCGGGGGTCTTTTTGCGCTGCGCAAAAAAGGTTTCCGGCCGCCTTCAGCTTATTCATCGCAGCAAGAAGCGGCATCCTAAAAAAACAGGATGCCGCTTCTTCTCACAGATCAAAGGAGGAAGATGTCATGCGGGAAAAGATGCTCACCGGCGCACCGATAAAGACACTGCTGCTCTTCAGTCTGCCCATTCTTGCCGGCAACCTGTTACAGCAGCTTTACAGCGTGATCGACGCGGTCATTGTGGGGCACTTCGTCAGCTCGAATGCGCTGGGCGCCATCGGCTGCACCATGCCGATCGTTTTTATGGTGACCTGCG
>CALXIJ010000080.1 GCA_944388335.1 uncultured Pygmaiobacter sp. | reverse complement strand
ACCACCAGAATCTCGCTGGGGCCGGCGATCATGTCGATGTCCACAAGGCCGAAGACCTTCCGCTTTGCAGTCGCGACAAAGATGTTGCCTGGGCCGACGATCTTGTCCACCCGCGGCACGCTCTGGGTGCCGTAGGCGAGGGCCGCCACCGCACCCGCGCCGCCGAGCTTGAAGATCCGGTCCACCCCCGCGACCTTGGCGGCAGCGAGGATCTCGGCCTTGATGCTCCCGTCCGGCGCCGGCGGGGTGACCATGATGATCTCCTTTACCCCGGCGAGCTTCGCGGGCACGACATCCATCAGCACGGTGCTGGGATAGCTCGCGGTGCCGCCCGGCACATAGACGCCCACCCGCTCGATCGGGGTGTAGCGCTGGCCCAGTACGATCCCGGGCTGGTCGGTGATGACAAAGTCATCGTGCAGCTGGCGGCGGTGGAAGGCGGCGATGTTCTCCCGCGCCATCTCGAGGGTCTTTTGGAAATGGGGGTCCACCGCCTCCCATGCGGCATCGATCTCCGCGGCGGTCACCTCCAGCGCGGTCAGCTTGGCCCGGTCGAGCTTCTCGGCGTATTCAAACAGCGCCGCATCGCCACTCTTGCGCACATTCTCGAGGATCTCGTCGACGATCCGGGAGACGTCCTCCTCCGCCCGGATATCCCGGTTGAGGATCTGGGAAAGTGGGACCTCGTCCGCCTTGAGTATTCTAATCATACCTTGATCACTCCATTCAGTTTTTCGGTCATCTGGGTGATGATCTCATTTTTAAATTTAAAGCTGGATTTGTTCGCGATGAATCGCGCACTGATCTGCATGAACTCGGTGAGCACCTTGAGGTGGTTCTCCCGGATGGTGGTGCCGCTCTCCACGATGTCGACAATCACATCCGAGAGGCCGAGCAGCGGCGCGAGCTCGATGCTGCCGTTGAGCCGGATGATCTCGATGTCCCGGTTGAGGGTGGCATAGTACCGCTTGGCGATGTTCTCGAACTTGGTCGCCACCCGCAGGGTGCGGGAGGTGTCCTCCCGGTAGTCGCTGCGGGCAGCCACCGCCATCCGGCAACGCCCGATCCCGAGGTCCAGCAGCTCGTACAGATCCGGCCGGCTCTCCTCGAGGATGTCCTTTCCCACAATCCCGACGTCCGCCGCCCCGTGTTCGACATAGATCGCCACGTCGCTGGGCTTGACCAGCAGGTAACGCACCCCGGTGTCCGGATTTTCGAACACCAGCTTGCGCCCGTCCTCCCGGATCTCGCGGCAGTCGTAGCCGATGCTCTCGAGCAGGTTGTAGACCTTATCCCCCAGCCGCCCCTTGGGCAGCGCGATATTCAGAAGATCACTCATGCTTCGGCGCCTCCTTCCCGCACGCCCTGCGCGTCTACCCACAGCTGGCGCTCCCAGTGCAGGCCGGACGGGTCCTCGCCCTGCGGCATCGCCCGCACCCGCAGCCCTGCATCGGCCGCCTGCGCGACGGCCGCAGCGACCGCGGCGGGATCGGCGTCGGGGGTGTACCGCACCAGCAGATTGAGGTCGGCGCCGGCCTGCCGGTCGGGCAGCCGCCCGATCTCGGACAGGTCCAGCGCGAAGCCGATGCCGCCGCCCCGCTTGCCGAACTTCTTGAGGATGTTGTCGTACCGACCGCCGGTCAGCACCGCCCGGGGCAGTCCCTCGAGGTAGCCGCGCAGCAGCACCCCGTTATAATAATCGGTGTGGCCCGCCAGCGAGAAATCCAGCTGGATCCGCTCTGCCCGCTCCCGCGTCATGCTGCGGCAGATCGCCTCCAGCTCCTCCAGCGCCTCGGCCATCCCCGCGCTGCGGCAGAGCCCCCGCGCCTGCGCGAGGGTTGTCTCCCACGGGCCATAGAGCCCGGCCGGCGCGGCGAGTGCCTCGGCATCCGGGCCGGCAAGGCCGGCCTCGGCAGCGATCGCCGTCAGCGCGGGACGGTTCTTCTGTCCCAGTGCGATCAGCGCCCGGGACCGCAGCCCATCCTGCAGCCCCAGCGCATCCAGCAGCCCCACGACAAACCGCATATCGCTGATCTCCAGCAGCCAGGGCAGGCCGAACGCCTCCAGACTCTTTGCCGCGAGCAGCAGGACCTCGCTTGTCGCATACCGATCGATCACCCCGATGTACTCCATCCCCATCTGGCTGATCTCCTTGAAGGTGTGGCTCTCGGCGCTGGGGCGGTAGATCGTCTCGGTGTAGTAGAGCTTCTCCGCGGCGGCGGGCTCCTTTGCGGCGTGCCGCACGATGCTGAGGGTAATATCGGGCTTGAGCGCCATCAGCCGCCCGTCCAGATCGGTGAACACGATCACGTTTTCACTGGACAAAAAATTCTTGTTGTCCATATAAAGACTGTATTCCTCAAATTGACCCATCCGGTACTTGCGGTATCCATATCTCTCATACAGCCCCCGCAGTTCCAGCCCGGCCCGCTCGGCGCGGGACAGCGGATCGTAGGTCTGTGACATTCCGGTTCCTCCTCGTTTTGCTTTATTATAGTAGAGTGATAACGTAGTAGATTGATAAAGTCAATTATACACCTCTACTTTGGGAATTTCCACCGTTTTTTTGCTGATTTGAATCCATTTTGCAGATTGTTTTTCGTACACAGCCACAAGAACACCAGCCTGTATAAAGCGAAACCGGCAGGGATTTTCTTCTTCCCTGCCGGTTTTTGCGCTATTTTCCTTCCTTTTTGCGCTCTGCATACCGATCACCGGGCACCTGCCGTGCGACCAGCCGCCGGGCAGTATTCTCCCGCGAGAGCGCATAGATCACCGAGGCCGCCGGCACCATCAGCAGCATTCCGAGGATCCCCATTGTGCTGCCGCCAACGGTGACTGCGACCATCACCCACATCGCGGGCAGACCGATCGAGCTGCCGACCACTCTGGGGTAGATGAGATTGCCCTCAATCTGCTGGAGGACCAGAAAGAGAACCACGAACCAGAGCGCCTGCATCGGGTCGACGACGAGGATCAAAAAGGCGCCCACAAAGCAGCCGATAAAGGCACCGAACATCGGGATCAGCGCCGTCACCGCGACCAGCATCGCGACCAGCATCGCATAGGGCAGGCCGATCAGGCTCATCGAGACAAAGAACATCATCCCCAGAATGATCGCTTCCAGACACTGCCCGGTGAGGAATCTCGAGAAGGTGCGCTCGGTCAGCGCGGTGACATAGACCACCCGGTCCGCCCGCTCAACCGGCAGCCAGGCATAGAGCACCCGCCGCGCCTGCACCCCGAGATGCTCCTTGTCAAACAGCAGGTAGAGCGCGAAGATGAAGCCCATAAAGAAGTTGAACACCCCGCTGAATACCGAGGTGGCGATGCTCATGGTGGAATCCAGAATCGAGGTCGCGCCGTTCTGCAAAAAGCCCATCGCCGAATCGGCGATCTTCTTCCAGTCCAGCTGAAGCGATGTGATCAGCTCCCGCAGCTGGGGACCCCATGCCTCCAGCCCGAGCGCCTTCTGCTGCACCCGCTGGAAAAACGCCGGGATCTGCTGGCCAATCCCAGCCAAGGTGCGGCCAAGTTCCGGCAGAATAATCACCGACAGCAGGACCCCGATCCCGCACAGGCAGATCAGGGTAATCAGCAGGCTGACCGCGCGCGGTGCGCCGCCGGAACAACTTTTCTTGAAGAGATACCGCCGCAGCACCCGCTCAATCGCGCGGGTCGGCACATTGAGGACAAAGGCGATCACCAGCCCGATCAGGAACGGGGCCAAGATCCCCGCCAATGTCCTCAGCAGTTCCAGCGCGACCTTTGCATTGTCGAGCAGCCATGCAAATAAAATGAGTCCGGCAATCCCCAGCAGGATCCGAATCCAGAATTTATTCTCCCGTTTCATTCCGTCCTCCCTCTTTTTCGCCGCAATCGATTTGCTGTATATCGCCCTTTCTCTTGCGGTATCATATCCATGATACCGCATTTTCGTCTCCGGTACAAGGCCAATAAAATTCCATTTTGTATTTTTCTTATTAAATTATACAAATTATTCTCCGGAGGATTTTGTGCCTTTTCTGCTGCACCGCCGCGGGGTTTGAAATCGGCGGCATTTCCTTTATAATAAGGAGAGAATTTTTCCCCTGAAAAAGGGCAGTGAAGAGCGGACAGCGGGAGAGGAGTGGTCAGGTTTGGCGCAGCGTGAGGTGGTCGGGAGATTCGCCCCCAGCCCGAGCGGACGGCTGCATCTGGGCAACCTCTTCTGCTCGCTGCTGGCCTGGCTCTCGGCCAAACAACAGGGCGGCCGGATTTTGCTTCGGATCGAGGACCTCGACCCGGCCCGCTCAAAGCGGGAATACACCGATCAGCTCCAGCGGGATCTCGAATTTTTGGGACTGGATTGGGATGAGGGCGGCTGCGGTGCTGCGGGGCCCCATGCCCCCTATGAGCAGAGTCTCCGCGGCCCTTTCTACGAGCAGATTCTCTCCCGGCTGCGCCGGCAGGGGTTGGTTTATCCCTGCTTTTGCTCCCGCGCACAGCTCCACGCGGCGAGCGCGCCCCATGCCGCCGACGGGGAGGTGGTCTACCCCGGCACCTGCCGCAATCTGAGCGAGGAGGAGATCCGCCGGCGTATCCTGCTGCGGGACCCCGCGCTGCGGCTGATCGTTCCGGATGAGGAGATCTCCTTTTTCGACCGGCACTATGGCCGCTGCAGCCAGAATCTCGCGCGGGAATGCGGGGACTTTATCCTCCGCCGTTCGGACGGGGTCTTTGCCTACCAGCTGGCGGTGGTTGCGGACGATGCCGCGATGGGGATCACCGAGGTGGTGCGGGGGCGCGACCTGCTCTCCTCCACCCCGCGTCAGCTCTACCTCTACCGGCTGCTCGGCGCCGCCCCGCCCTCCTTCTGTCACCTGCCGCTCCTCCTCGCGCCGGACGGCCGGCGCCTCTCCAAACGGGACGCCGATCTCGGTCTGGATGCGCTGCGGGCGCGGGGATTTACCGCTGCCGGGATCACCGGCGCCCTCGCCTACACCGCCGGTCTGCTGGAGCGCCCCGTTCCTGCTACACCGCGGCAGCTCCTGCCCCTCTTTCGGTGGGACAAGATTCCAAAAGAAGACATCCCCCTTCCCGCCGGACTCTTCGATGGACCGCCGTTTTAAAGGTGGGTTCGTCCTGCCCTTCTCGCCTTTTTTGAAACTTTCGGCTCAGTTTTCAACATTTGTAATGTTGAATGTTGAAAACCCTCCTTTTAAACCTTCTTTTTCAAGGGAAATAATATAACAAAAGGGATATTTCTTTATGAAATATCCCTTTTGTTATTTCTGTTTTAGGCTTGTTTTTGGACTGTTTGGTCCTCTCCAAAGGCCTTTTTGATGCACCGGCGGAGCCATCCTCCGCGCAGATAATAGACGATAAAGACAGCCGAGACACAGATCCAGCTGAGGGGATAACTGTACAGCACGGTGCTCAGTTCGCGGCGAATCGGCAGCATGATCAGGATCCAGACAATCCGCAGCACACAGACGCTGCCCGCCACCATCAGCATCGGAGGCAGGGCCTCGCCGCAGCCGCGGATTGCGGCGGACATGATCTCGGCGCAGATATAGGTCAGGTAGAACGGAACGGTGGTATGGACGATCTGGCGGCCGATCTCGAGCACCGCCGCATCGTTTGTAAAAATCCGCAGCACCGTCCCGGCCAATCCGACATAAGCGGTGCTGAGCAGGATGGCGGTGCCTGCCGAGAGCAGCAGACAGACCCGCACGCTCTGGCGGATCCGGTCATACCGCCGTGCGCCGAAGTTCTGTCCCACAAAGGCGGTGACTGCAATGCCGAACGCGCTCATAATCATCCAGAAAAAGCCGTCGATCTTGCCGTGTGCGGTCCATGCCGCCATCGTATCGGTGCCGAACGAGTTGATGCAGGTCTGGATGATAATATTGGAGATCGAGTACATATTCGACTGGATGCCGGCCGGGATCCCGACCCGCAGCACCCCGCCGAGCACCCCTTTGGTAAACCGCAGTTTTGCGGGGACAAACCGGTAGCAGGCCGGCGTTGCCGAGAGGGAATAAAGGGTCAGCACTGCGCTGAGTGCCTGCGAGAGGATGGTGGCCAGTGCCGCGCCAAAGACCCCCATCCCCATGCCGGCGACAAACAGCAGGTCCAGCACAATGTTGGTCAGGCAGGCCGCGACGAGGAAGTAGAGCGGCCGTCGGGTATCCCCGACCGCCCTCAATACGCCGGAGCCAATATTGTAGAGGAAGGAGGGCACCACACCCAGTAGTACCGTCCGCAGATAGGGCAGCGCGTAGGGCAGCACGTCTTCCGGCGTGCCCATCGCAAGCAGCACCGGGCGCGCCAGAATCAGCGTGAGCACCGTCATCCCCAACCCTGCGCTGATCGCGAGCGCAAAGGAGGTGTGCACCGCATCGCTCACCCGGCGGTGCTGCCCGGCGCCATACAGCTGCGCCACCACAACCGTCGTGCCGGAGGAGATGCCGACAAACAGGTTGACGATAAAATTGATGAGGGTGCCGGTTGCACCGCCCACTGCGGCAAGCGCCTCCTTGCCGACAAACTGCCCCACAATCATCGCGTCCGCGGTGTTATAGAGCTGCTGAAAAAAGGTCCCGAACAGGATCGGGAAAAAATAGGCCAGCAGCTGTTTCCAGATGACCCCCTCGGTCAGGTTGCGGCCGGCGCCTCCACGCTGGGTTCTCTCCATCTTTTCGACCCCTCCCAAAAGATCTTGCATCACCGATCGCTTCCCGGCGATTCGCTCAAAACCGGGGTGCCGTAAAACGGCGCCCCGGTTCCCTGTCACTGCGCTTTTCTTGCTGTTTATTTGCAATCCTTATGGAGTATCGCACATCTTTGCCCGCAAGTCAATTCCCCCCGCGCTTTTTTGCGCGGTTTTGCGTCAAATCGCGCTTCCCGCTCCTCGCAAAAGCGGACTGTTCCCGTGCGGCGTCCTCTGTTCGCCGTGTTTTGAATCGCTTTTTTAGTCTACTTTGGAATAGTACAGGTCATTGATGATGTTGTCCTCTTCGTCATACTGCCAGACATTGAGAATCCCATCATCCAACATCATAAAATACTCTCCCTGAACCCCCTCGACATCATCGAGGTAGACGACAAGGCCCCCCTCCCGCATAAACCAGAGGGTGTAGGGCTGTCCGTTGATGGTGTCTTTGTCCATCACAAACTCGACGCCGTCCGATGTCCGCCAGCTGCCGCGCGCCTCAAAGGCAATCGATTGCGGGGCGCCGGCGCGCTCATAGATATTCTCGAGCAGCGCACTGGCCTGCTGCTGGTCCAGCCCGACATATTCCTCTCCCTGCCAGAGATGACAGCCCAGAATCTGGACGTTCCCCCCGCCAGTGGCAACCTCGAAGCAGATCTCCCCCTCGTCAAGGGTGCAGTAAATCAGATAGTACAGCGGATCTCCCTCAAAAAACGACTCTTCCGGCTCGACCGTCTCCCAGAACCAGTTCTGGCAGGCCGCAGTGAGCACATCGGTCAGCAGGATCTCATCCGAACGGAAGAGATACACGCTGTCCAGCCGGACCTCCTCAGCGGTGGCATCGGGATCGCACCAGCCCATAAGATAGAGCTGATCCGCGGGAATATCCGCATAGGCCGCGAGCAGTTCCTCCATTTTCTCCTGACTGCCCGACGACTGCGGCTCCTGTAAAATCTCGCTGTCGGAAGGCATCACCTCAAAAGAGGGATCAAAAGAGTGATCGGAGGGCAAAAGCTGCGAAATGGCTATGAGGAAAAATCCCACCATGAGAGCGGCAGAGACCAGCACCTCCAGCAGGATCAGCACCACAACCCGGCCGCCGTGACATGCGACCCGCGGATCACCGCCGCAGTGTTTAGCATAACTCTGATTAAAGGTGATCCCGTTATAGATCGCGATGCAAAGACCCGCCAGACCCAGCACCACCCCGAAAATCCCCGCCGCGCCCATCAGCGCCAGATTTCGCTCTTTGATCGAGGCGAGCAGCGCAATCTGATCGGCTACCATCAGCAGAAGCTGCGGCAGATAGAGCGTGAGAAACCGCTTTGTGTGCCCGCGATAGAGCGCGTGAAACGGCCCGAGGAAGAAGGCCGCCCAGTTGAACCGGCTCGGCTCTCCCTGTGCGATGGCGTCAAACTGCCGCTGATAATAGAAGTTGACCGGGCGCGTCTTCACTTCCCCCGGCTGCGCACCGTATCCCTCGGGCTGCGCGCTGTATCCTCCCGGCTGCGCGCTGTATCCTCCCGGCTGTGCGCCGTACCCCGTGCCACTCGCCGGGTTCTGACTTGTATCCTGCACCCTGCCGGCTTGCTGCTGTCCGGCTGAAGAGGTCTCCTCTCTTTGCTCGGTCTGGATCCTCGTCCCGCAGAATGGACAAAAGCGGGTGTCCTCCCCGATCTTCTGGCCGCATTTTGGGCAATACATCTGATTCTCCTCCTTATTTTTCTATCTCTCTCACTCGCCTGTCCGCCGTCCCTCGGACGGAGAATCTGCACAAACCGTTCTCTCGTCTTTCTCCTTCCCGCTGACTGCCTCCTGCAGCCGCTGGGCCAACGCCCGCATCGGCTCCGCATCCAGCTTGACGACCTTTCGATCATAGGTCACAAGGCCATTGATCTCATCCTCCACATCCGAGAGCTGGGTGTAGATCGCGGCACACAGCCCCTTTTTGACCGCGGGAAGCACCCTCTTTTCATACAGGCCGAGCACCGCCCGTGCGAGTGCCTCTCGGTTCCGCGCTGCGCTGTATCCGTAGGCCCGTCCGGGATGGAACCTGTGCCCCTCGACCGCGAGACAACAGCCGCCGAACTCCGAGAGGACCAGCGGTCGGCTGCCCGCCCGAAGCCGCCAAGGGCCAAAGTAGATGTGCCGGCTGTCGAGATCGCTCTCCCCGCCCGAAAACCAGCCCGAGGCGGCGTCGATGAACCGGGTATCATCCAGCGCCCTCAGCCGTCGATAGGCTGCGGTGGAGTCAAACTGTCCCCACCCCTCGTTGAAGATGGTCCATCCGACGATGCAGGGGTGGTTATCGAGTTGGCGCACCGCCGCTTCCATCCCCGCAAAAAAGGCCTGCCGCTCTGCCGGATCGGGGTGCAGCGCTTGATCCCGCCGCCGCTGAAATCCCAAGGTCGGCAGCAGCGTATCCCGCAAAAACCGGTACTCCCCGTTGTTGACCATATCCTGAACGACCGCCATCCCCAGCCGGTCGCACTGATAGTAGAACTCCTCCGGCTCGATCTTGATATGTTTGCGCAGCGTGTTGAAGCCGAGGGATTTCATCGTCAGGATATCCCGCTCATAGCAGGATGGGTCCGCCGGAGTAAAGAGCCCGTCGCTGTAATACCCCTGATCCAGCACCCCATGGAAAAAATAGGGTCTGCCGTTGAGACAGAGCCGTGCGATGCCGTCGAGCCGCCGGATCTCCAGCCGGCGCAGCGCAAAATAACTCTCCACTCGGTCCTGCCCTGCCGTCAGGACAAAGTGGTAGAGGTAGGGGTGCTCCGGGCTCCAGCGGGAGGGGTGTTCCGGCTCCACAACCGCCTTTCCCCCCACAAGCGGGCAGCAGATCTCCCCCTGCGGCGTGGTCACCCGCAGTTCCCCGCAAAGCGAGGGGTCCCCGGTGTCGATCTCCGCCCGGCAGTCGTCCGCCCGAATCCGCAGTGCATGGACATATTCCCTCGGCACACTCTCCAGCCAGACCGTCTGCCAGATGCCGGAGACCGGCGTGTACCACATCCCGCCGCGGCGCATCGTCTGTTTTCCATAGGGCTGGGTCTTGTCCCGCAGATCGTCCCGCACCCGCAGCACCAGCTCGTTGTGTTCCTCCAGCGCATCGGTCAGCTCAAAGGTCATCCGCTCATACCCGCCCAGATGCCCGCCGATCCATTTCCCGTTGAGATAGCAGTCAAGCTGCTGGTCCGCCGCACCGATCTGCAGCAGCACCCGCCCGCGGTTGAATCCCTCCGGCAGCACAAAGCCGCGCCGGTAAAAGAGGAAGCTGCCCTCCGCCGGGTGGATCTTCTGCCCCGAGAGGAGGCTTTCCGGGCAGAAGGGCACCAAAATTTCCCGCTCATACCGTTTCGGCAGCGCCTCATCCGCCTGCACCATAAACTCCCATCGGCCGTTCAGATTCAAGAAGCTGTCCCGCCGCAGCTGCGGGCGAGGATAGCGCTGCCACGGGGTTTGGGCGATCTGTTCCCCCTCCGGCGTGTAGAGATCGCAAAACATCTGATTCCCTCCTGACCCATGCCGCTGGTGCGGCTTTTTTACTCATTATACCATACCGGCACCCAGTCTGAAAGCCGTCATCCGATTCCTCCCGTCCCGCTGTTTGATCCGCTCGCCCTTTTTCCTCCTCAGCCGGCGCTTTACCCCTGTGTCCGGATCCGATACAATGAAGGTGTTCACTGCACGTTCTCCGTTATGTTCTGCGAGGCGGGAGGTCGCGCCATGCGGGAAAAATATTGGAACGATCGCCTTCATCGCCGGATCCGGCAGCGCCTTGCAGCCTCGGCCGGGGAGGACGAGCGCCGGCGCCCCGGTTGTCAGGACCATCTTGCGGAATATCCTGTTTTTTTCTGGGAATCATCATGTTACCGCTTCTTTTGTGCAAAAAAGCGGCGGCTTCTCTCTCTTTTCCGGCTGCTGTCCGCGTCGATAAATCAGGGTAACAACAATTCGATCCGCATCCTTTTCTTCTTTTGGGAGAAAAGCGGAGAAAAACGGCACAATTCCCCCAAAAAAGGTTGACAATCCTCTAAAAAGCCGATATAATATCAAATGCACCATTTAAAAATGGCTTGCCAAATTTGGCGGTATAGCTCAGTTGGCTAGAGCATTCGGTTCATACCCGAAGTGTCACCGGTTCGAATCCAGTTACCGCTACCAAACAAAGTTTAGGTAAACCAGTAGGGTACCGCTTGCAGCAGCGGGTGGTGTGAGGCTTTACGATTTTACCTAAGCTTTGCACGGCCCGATGGTCAAGAGGTCAAGACACCACCCTTTCACGGTGGTATCCCGGGTTCGATTCCCGGTCGGGTCACCAAACAAAACAAATCCGAACCAGTCTCTGGTTCGGATTTGTTTTTTCTTTTGTTTTTTGTAATGAGAAGAGGAGCGCGGGCGGAAAGACCCTGCGCTCCTCTTTTGTTTTCTCTTTCTGATCCGTTGCCGTGGAAAGCCTGTTTTTCCTTTACCTCTCTTCCCTGCGGGTCATCCGCATCGCCGCAAAGCCGGCCAGCAGCGGCAGGACCACACAGGCCGCCACCCCGGCGGCGTTTCCGATGGTCAGAAAGTAGATCAGTCCCGCCAATCCGACGAGCATCAGGATCACCGAGAACAGCGCCAACCCGCGCCGCAGCCCTTCCGCCCGGTTGAGGCTAAGTACCAGCGAGAGGATGTCCTCCTCTGCCGCCGCAAGATGCTCTGCACCCGCCTCCTCGAGCTCCTCCTCGCCGCGGAATCCCCACAGAACACCGCAGCTGGCGGTCTTTGCATTTTTGGCGGTATAGATGTCGACGTTGCTGTCTCCGACATACAGCACCTCGTCCGGGTGCAGTCCGAAATCCGCAATCACCCGGTTGAGCGCGGCAGGGTCCGGCTTGACCAGTGTTCCCTGCTGCCCCGCCACCGAGTCGAAGATTCCCGGAAAATACTCCTCCACAATCTGGGTGACAAACTCGTGCGGCTTGTTTGAAACCACGCCCAGCCGCAGCCCATTTTTCTTGAGTCCCCGCAGCAGCGCCGGAATTCCGGGATAGGGCGCAGTGCAATCCCGCATATGTTTTTGGTAATAGGTGTCGAAGAGCTCGGTCGCCCGCGCCACCATCGTCTCATCCTCCCGCTGCCCCTCCGGCAGCATCCGCAGGATCAGGTTGCGCCGTCCATCCCCGACCAGATGCTTGTACTCCTCAGTGGTGAAGGTCGGGTCCCCCAGCTGTTCCAGCGCGTAGTTTGACGCATTTGCAAGATCCTGAATCGTGTTCAGCAGCGTGCCGTCCAGGTCAAAAACCACTGCCTTTATCATTATCTATTACCTCCCATAAGATCATGAGCTGCCGTCTGCAGCGCTCACTCAAAGATTAAAACCCAATTTCTGCGCGCGGAAAAATTCCACCCCCCGCAGATGATAGGTGTGGTGTGACGGGGTGTGTACCCGCAGGTCACAGCGCCCCGCAGCGGCCGCAGTCGGCAGCCGGGTGATGGAATAAGAAACATCGTCGGTGCAGACTGTCACCAGATACCGGGTAAAGCGCCGGGAATAGCTCAGGGTCAGCGATCGGTTTCCATTCCTGCAAAATCCCTCGGTAAAGATCGCCTCGATCTGACAGAGCAGGCAGCCCACCATCAGCGCTATTCCCACGCCGAGAAAGAGAGATACCTCCGGCAGCTCCCGCATCGAAACCGCCCACATCGCCAGCAGCAGCAACAAGGCCCCTCCCGGCTTCCAGAGATACTGCGGCAGGCTCTTGCGCCGGGGATTGCACAGCGGACCTGATGGCGGGAAAAATTCCGGTACCAGTCGGCGCAGCGCCTCCCTCTCCCTGCGGCCCGAAACCAGCACCGGCAGGTCTTCCCCGCGAAAGCAGCCGGCGCTCAGATAGATCGGATAATACCGCAGCAGCCGCGCGGCGGGAGAGATCTTGACCGTGCAGGTGCTCACCGCATTTACCAAAATCCGCCGCTCGGTCCGGTTGATCAGCCCACCCCTGCACAGCAGCACCCCGTCCGCGCGGCAAGCCGTGAACCGAAAGGTCCGCAGCAGGCTGTCCAGCAGTGAAATGCCCAAAAAGACGAGCAGCAGCGCGAACAGCAGCGAGAGCCCCGCCGGGAGAAAAGCCGCCAGAAGGTGTTCCAGCCGCAGCAAGCCCCCCACCGCCAGATCCCGCAGCCCGGTTCCAAAGAGCTGGATCGTCCGGCGGACCGCCAGAACTACAACAAATGCCGTTGCGATCGTATTGGCCGACAGCAGAACAAAAACCAGCCGCTCGGTCCCGATCGGCTCAAATCCTTCCGGCGTTCTGGGCGTTGGAATCAACTGCTCCGCCATCTGGGCCGCCTCTCTCCGCGGCAGGGTCAGCCCGAGCCGCCGCAGCCCGCTGCCCGCCTTAAAATAGACAGTCAGCCTGCTCGCGCCGACAAGCCGCAGCTGCAGCGGGCGGTAGATCTCTACCGCCGAGACCTGTTTGACCGGATAGCTGGAGAGCCGCCGGAAAAGCACCCCCCAGCGCACCCATATCGCTTGCTCCTCTAAAAAGGCGGCGGAACTCTGCCAAAATGCGGCCAAAATTCCCCCGCAGCTGAGCAAAATCAACAGATCCTGCGTAAATGCCAGCCATGCTGCCAGAATGTCAAAGGCAAGTACGGCGCGGATGATCGGTATAACGCAGAGTAATAAAGCATATTTAATATACTTAATGAAATGAGCCGGGTGGAGACGTATCTGCTTCATTCTGATGACCCCTCCAGAGACAGCGCACCGCGCAGCCGCTCGCTGTCTGCAATCGTGAGCCCGATGATCGGGGTGGACAGGCCGGTGGAATGAATGACCACAGCACACACGCCGAGCCGACGGCCCAGCGGAGAGGAAAAGCAGCTCACCCCGGTGATACAGCGGCGGGGAATCCGCTGCAGAATCCGGTAGAAAAAGCCCCGCTCAATTGAGAGCTCTCGCTCGGTGATTCGCACTCGGTACCCGCGCCGGTGCAGCTCGCCAAAGCAGAAGGAGAGGGCCGTCAGCAGCAAGAAGACGCCCATGCCCCAAAGAAGTCCGAACAGCAGCCAGAACAAAAAGCCCGCGACTGCCGCAAAGCCGGTCAGCCAGCAGCCAACCAGCAGCGCCCCCTTCTTTGAGACGGTGAAGTTCAAGCAAAACGCCCCATTCCGTGTGAAATTACCAGGAGGAATCCAGCACCTGCCCATCCTGCAGATTGCTCAGCGCCGACAAAACGGTCGAGACGTAGGTACTGCGCACCGCATAGCATGCTTCCCCATTGATCTCGATCGCATGGCGTTTGATCCCGTAAGGGATAAATCGAATTATATCGGTGCGCGGACCGGAGGTTCCCTCCTGCTGCGTATTCTCATTGTAGACAAAGGTGACGGTCATCTCCGGCAGGATATTCTGCACCGGATCTTCGATCTGGTATTCCGCCCGCAGAGAGCAGAGCAGCCGGTAAAAGCTGTCGAAGGTCTCCTCCGAGAGCGGGGCATCCTTCCAGAGCCAGCCTGTTTCGGTTCTGATAAACTGCCCGCTCACTCCCTCCCCCTCGATCTGGATCGAGTGCAGCGTATCGGGATCCGGCGCCATCAGATATCTGCTCATCAGCGCGTATTCATCCGCCCCATCCCAGGTCACCGAGAGGGCGGAAAGCCGATAGACCGCAGGAATCCCCTCTCGATACACATAGTAGAAATCGCCTGAAAAATTACCGATTCTCAGGGTAACTGTCTCCCCGAGCACGGTAAAGGAGAGGGTGCTTTTGGGGGCATCGGCAGAAATTCCATACTCTTTTAGTTCGACATCGGTGGGATAGAGGGTGACGACGTCTTCCGCCTTGAGGCTTTTCAACCCGCCGAAATAGGTTTCAAAAGCATCCGGATCCACATAGTAGGGATGCTTTCCAACCAGTTGATAGTTATAAGAGAACCCCGCGCCGTCGGTCTGCGCTGTGCGCATCCGCTCGAGTTCCAAAACAGTCTGCCCCTGTGTCAGACGGATTTTGCTGGGTGAACTTCCGCCGTCCGCTGTGGAGGGTGCAAGCGAGAGATCCAGATAGACGCTCGGATCCGACAACAGGTAGCGAATTGAGCCGCGGTCGATCCGATAAACGGAAGAGGAGCCATTGACCCGGATATAATATTGATTGGCCCCGGTGACCTGTGCGCCGATCTCAATCAAAATTCCTCCGCCATCGGAATATACCGCTTCCGCCCGCGCAACCGGAAAGCTGAACCCGTAATCCGGCACGCCGCCGTCCGAATTCCGTGGCTGTTCCAGCGGTCCCCACGCAGTCAGGCTGGTACACTCCTTTGCCAGCTCATCGAAGGCGGCAGCCGAAAGCGGCAGCCCCTTGAGCTGGTCACAGTGATATCCGTCGTCGTCATAGGTAATGGTATAACTCCCACTGGCATTTTCGATCTCAACCGAAGAAAAAGCGTTTTGTGCCCGATCGGACAAGGTAACGGCGTCCTCCTGTGAAGAGGATGTCCTTGAGGGCAGAAAAAAGGAGAGAAACAGGACAAAACACCCCAGTGCGAGGAAAACCAGCAGCGCCGTCAAAAATTGTTTGCCGATCTTCATGCAGACCTCCGAATCAGCGGCATCCTTTCATAAGACAATTCCCATCCAAAAATCGCCGCCTAAACTTTCCCCCATCGAAAAAGACCGCACTGCTGCGCTCTGCCCCCATGAGGGTATCCTTAACTTTTATTATACAAAATATGCTGCTCAAAGGAAAGAATCCCACACAGGGGATCCTTTAAAAGAAAAACGGACCGGGCAGCCGCGGTCCGTTTGATTCGTCTTCAGTTGTTCTCGGTCAGGTTCCACCGCTTGGCAAGGTCGTGAAATGCGGTGTTCTTCGCGACACAGACGACCTTGTCTCCACCCAGCAGCACCGTGTTGCCGCGGGGGATGATCAGCTCCTGCCCGCGTGTCAAAAAGACAATGACCACGTCATGTGGGATCTCAAGCTCTGCAAGGCTGCGGCCGGCGTACTTGAAATCATCCGGCAGAAAGACCTCGGTAAGGGAGGCATCCCCGCCGGCGATGCTCATCAGGTGGTGGATCGCGTCGGTCTCGACCTCCCGCTCGATCAGCCGGGCAATGCTGTCGGTGCTGCTGACCGTGATGTCGACACCGAGCATCTTGAGCACCTCGGAGTTTTTCGGATTGTTGACTCTGGCGACCGTCTTTTTGATACCAAAGACTTTTTTGGCCAGCTGGCAGGCAATCAAATTGGTCTCATCCCGGCCGGTGACTCCCACCAGCGCGCCGCACCCGCCCGCGCGGGCCAGTTCCAGAATCTCCACCAGTGTCCCGTCACCGTGAATGACCGGCAGATCCAGATTGTCGGCCAGCCGGCTGCAGGCATGCTCATTGATCTCGATGATAATCGGGTCATGCCCGTGCTCCATCAGGGTTTTAGAGAGGTAATACCCAACCTTTCCCCCGCCGATAATGCAAACACGCATCGGTCACACCTCCTCTTTCAGCATGGTATCCAGCAGCTTGTCCACCGTCAGGATGGTCGGGCAGATGGTGTGGATATCGGTGCGGTCGGAAAAGGCCTCCTGCCGGGCAGGATCATAGATCCGAGCGGTGACATTTTTGATGCCAAAGAACTTGGTTGCGATCTCGGCGACCATGATGTTGGTATTGTCGTCCGGGGTGGCGGCGACCACGGCGTCACAGCTCTCGATCCCGGCCGAGCGCAGCACGTCGACATCGATCGGCTCGCCGCAGACGCAGAGCCCGGAAAAGCCCTCCAGCCGGATATTGTCAGCGGGATTCAACGCCGAAGAACTCCGGTCCACCAGTGAAACGTCATGCCCCAGCTTTTCCAAAACACGCGCAAGATAGGAGCCGACCTTACCGCATCCCACGATCAGAATGTTCAACTGAATTCACCTCATTGCAATAAGCCCCGCATCTGATTCTGTCTGCGGGATAATCATCCAAAAGGACAGATAGCGCAACTATTATAGCTTACCTTTTAAAGAATTGCAATCAAAAGATTACAGCTTTTGACCCGGAAAATCAAAAGTCTCAACAAAACGACCGCAGCAAGGTGAAAAGAAGAACAAAAATGGGGGAAACACTTGCAAAATCTAAAATTTATGGTAAGATAATATATGCACTTCTTTTATGCGTCCGTAGCTCAGTTGGATAGAGCGTTCGGCTCCGACCCGGAAGGCCGCAGGTTCGAATCCTGTCGGGCGCACCAATCACCGCGAGAATAAATTCTCGCGGTGATTTTTTTATCCAAAAGTTCAATATCGGAACGCCTTTCTGCGCCGGCCCGCAGGAGTAAGCCTTCCTTTGCGCAGACGCATCCCTCATCTCTCACTGCCGGCATCCCCCCCCTCTATTTTTTCTCTCTCCCGCTGCGCCCTCCATTTCTCCATTTCGGCGAAGTTTTCCACATTGGCAGGCAGTCCTTGTTGATAAGCCGTCAGCCTTTTCTCAAAAGAGGATAGACAAAGCCCCGATGCAAAAACTGCACCGGGGCTTTGTCCTTTGCTGAGGTATCGCTCAGAGGTGCCGGGACTTCTCCCTTTCCCTTGCTCTGTGCGATATCCAGCTTTTAAATTCCATTATTTCCCAAATTATTTCTTTTTCGGGCGCAGCTCCGCCTTGCCGCCCATATAGGGGCGCAGCACCTCGGGAATCCGCACGCTGCCGTCCGCCTGCAGGTTATTCTCGAGCAGTGCAATCAGCATCCGCGGGGGCGCGACGCAGGTATTGTTGAGGGTGTGGGCCAGATAGTTCTTGCCGTCTGCGCCCTTGATCCGGATCCGCAGGCGCCGGGCCTGCGCATCTCCCAGATTGGAGCAGCTGCAAACCTCAAAGTACTTCTTCTGACGGGGGCTCCATGCCTCAATGTCACAGCTCTTGACCTTCAGATCGGCCAGATCGCCGCTGCAGCACTCGAGCTGACGCACCGGGATATCCAAGCTGCGGAAGAGCTCAACACTGTTCTTCCAGAGCTTATCGTACCACGCCATGCTGTCCTCCGGCTTGCAGACGACAATCATCTCCTGCTTTTCAAACTGATGGATCCGGTAGACGCCCCGCTCCTCGATGCCGTGGCTTCCCTTCTCCTTGCGGAAGCAGGGGCTGTAGCTGGTCAGGGTCAGCGGCAGCTGCTCCTCGGGGATAATCTGATCGACAAACCGGCCGATCATCGTGTGCTCACTGGTACCGATCAGATAGAGATCCTCCCCCTCGATCTTGTACATCATCGCATCCATCTCGGGGAAGCTCATCACGCCCTCGACCACAGCGCCGTGCATCATAAAGGGCGGGAGCACATAGGTAAATCCCTTCTTGTCAATCATAAAGTCCCGCGCATAGGCCAGTACCGCCTCGTGCAGACGGGCGATGTCCCCCAGAAGATAATAAAAACCGTTGCCGGCTACCCGGCGGGCGCTGTCCAGATCGATGCCGTCAAAACTCTCCATGATCTCGGTGTGATAGGGGATCTCAAAATCAGGAACCACCGGGTCCCCGAACTTCTGCACCTCGACATTGTAGCTGTCATCCGGGCCGATGGGGACGCTCGGATCAATGATATTGGGGATGGTCAGCATGATGCTGCGGATCTTTTCCGCCAGCTCGGTCTCCTTCGCCTCCAGCTCCTTGAGGCGGTCGGCCTGCTGTGCGACCTGTGCCTTGACCTGCTCGGCCTCTTCCTTCTTTCCCTGCCCCATCAGGCCGCCGATGGTCTTGGACAGACGGTTGCGCTCGGCGCGGAGAGACTCCGCCTCGGTGATCGTCTTGCGGTTCTCCGCATCCAGTGCGATGACCTCATCCACCAGCGGCAGTTTCTGATCCTGAAACTTCTTTTTGATGTTTTCCTTGACCAGATCGGGATTCTCTCGTACAAATTTGATATCCAGCATTAGTCCTTCTTCTCCTTTTCGTATTTTCCTAACAGATTTGCGAACGCCTTGAGCTGTTCATCATTATAAAAATGCAGCTGAAGTGTGCCCTTTCCATCCTTGTACCGGACATCCACCTCGGTGCCGAGAACCTCCTGCAAAGACAGCTCCACCTCACAGGGCAGCGCCGGCCGCGGCTGCTGCCTGCGTTCCCGTTTGGGTTTTGCCATCTTCTTGCAGAGGGCTTCGGCCTGCCGCACATTCATCCCCTGCGCAATCATGACCCGGATCGCATCCATCTGCGCCTTGGGATCCTCGAGTGTCAGGGCCGCACGCGCATGCCCCGCGCTGATTTTTCCCTCCCGCAGCAGATGCAGCGCCTCCTGCGGCAGCCCGAGCAGCCGCAGTGCATTGGCCACAGCCGGTCTGCTCTTAGAGAGCCGTGATGCGGCCTGTTCCTGCGTCAATCCGCAGCTGTCGATCAGCTGGCGATAACCGAACGCCTCCTCAACCGGGTTGAGATCCTCCCGCTGGAGATTTTCGATCAGCGCCAGTTCCATCGCATCCTCGTCCCCGACCTCCTTGACGATGGCCGGGATTTCGGTGCATCCCGCTTCCCGCGCGGCCCGCCAGCGCCGCTCGCCGGCGATGATCCGGTATCCCCCCGCCGGATTGGGGCGCACCGTGATCGGCTGCAATACCCCATGCTGCCGGATTGATTCGGCGAGTTCTGAAAGACTCTCCGGCTCAAAATGCTTTCTGGGCTGATTTTTATCCGGTTCAATCTCTGCAATCGGCAGGCTGGACGGTTTTGCCGAAGGGGTCGCGCTGGATTCCGCAAAGAGGGATTCCAGTCCCCTTCCTAACCCGCCTTTTTTTGCCGCCATCCGGATGCCTCCTTTCTGAGAATCCCCGCTGTGGGGGTTTTGCTCTTTTCCCGCTACTCATTCGATGCCCCCCTTCGGGGCACAGTCCTTGCTCACCCTTCGGTGTTCCGGTTCGCCGCCAAAAACTCCGCCGCAAGCTCCCGGTATGCCATCGCACCCTTTGAGGAGGGATCGTAATAGTTGACCGGCGCCCCAAAGCTGGGAGCCTCCGAGAGCCGGACATTCCGCGGCACCGCTGTCTTGTACACCTTGTTCGGGAAATACTTCTTGACCTCGGCCACCACCTGAAGGGTCAGATTCAGCCGGCCGTCGTACATCGTCAGCAGCACGCCCTCAATCTCGAGATACCGGTTGTACATATTCTTGACCGTCCGCACCGTGCTCATCAACTCGGACAGCCCCTCCAGCGCAAAAAATTCACACTGGATCGGCACCAGCACCGTGTCGCAGGCGCACAGTCCGTTCAGGGTCAGCAGATCCAGCGAGGGCGGGCAATCGATAAAGACAAAATCATAGTTTTTTACCAGCGGTGCCAGTCCGTCCCGCAGCCGGGCCTCCCGGCGATCCAGCATGACCAGTTCGATCCCCGCGCCGGAGAGCTGAATATTGGAGGGGATCAGATCCACCTTGTACTTTGTCTTGATCACACAGTCGGCGGGATCTCCCTCCCCGATCAGCAGTTGATAGACGCTGGATGTGACGCTCCGTTTGGAGATCCCATACCCGCTGGTGCTGTTCCCCTGCGGGTCGAGATCAACCAGCAGCACCCGTTTGCCGGCGGCAGCCACCGCGGAGGCGAGGTTGACGGCGGTGGTCGTTTTTCCTACCCCGCCCTTCTGATTTGCAATTGCGACGACCTTGCTCAACTGACATCAACTCCTGTATTGCCAATTATAGCACAGCATTGCAGCCGGGGGAACCCATTTTCTCTTTTCTGTCTCTTTTTCTCTGTTTTTGTTTCACGTGAAACACCCTCTTTGTCTATTATTCCGTTTTTGTTTCACGTGAAACAAAAACGGGCGGCAGAAAATCCTGCCGCCCGTGATGGACCTTATTTTCAGGTGATATTTTTCTTATTCGTCGGGATCCGCACCAGATACTCCAAAAAATCCTGCTCCTCCCGCCGCTCAACGCTGGCCTGAATCCCCGCGCTCTTCATCAGCTCAACCGCCCGGTTGACGGTGTTTACAAAGATCCGGACATCCCGCACCATTGCGCGCGGCCTTGGCTTTTGTTTCTTCTTCTTCAGGATCTGCTCCACTCTGCGCTCGGTCTGGCTGACGGTGAGCTGATTTTTTTGGATCTCCCCAATCATTTCGAGCTGCTGTTCCCTGCTCTGCAGCCGCAGCAATGCCCGGATGTGACGCTCGGTCAACTGCGCCTCCTCCGCAGCGGTGCGGATCTCGGGGGAAACCGTCAGCAGCCGCAATTTATTTGCAAGGGCGCTCTGAGACAGTCCCATTCTCTTTGCCCCCTCGGTCTGGGTACATCCCCAGAGGTCGAGCAGCTGCCGCAGTGCGTCCGCCTCCTCAAAAGGCCCCAGCTGCTGACGGCGCAGATTCTCCTCCAATGCCAGCGTCGCCGCCTGCTGATCGCTGTAATCGGTCAAAATTGCAGGGACCGCCTTCATCCCAATCATCCGGGCCGCGCGCACCCTGCGCTCCCCCGCGACGAGGGCGTATCTGTTTTTCCCGGTCTGAATCAGGCTCACCGGCTGCAGCATCCCGTTTTCCCGGATGCTGATGGCCAGCGCCTCCAGTTCCTTTGGATCAAACTGTCTTCTCGCCTGCCACGGAGAGGGATCAATCTGATCCAACGGAATCAACAGCACCTGACCCGTCGATCGATATTTCGATAAAAACATCTGGTTGTCCCCCTTTTGTCCTCAAAAAAATCCTGCAGCCGATTCCAAAAACCTACCGGTTTATGGGAACAGTTACAGGATAACACAAAAGATTCTTAATTTCCAGATTTTTCCATCGTCAGTTTTTGACAAAGCACTGTCACTTCAGGGGAGATTTTGCAATTTTTCCGCCGTTTCTGGGATAGGCTGTCGGGGTTTGCGATATCTTTTTGATGACGATAATCCCCCTCTCATCCCCACCGGGCAGACGGAATCGGCGCAAGGCGACCACTTCGCCGCCCAATCTGCGGATAGCGCCGCGCGCCTCCTCCAGCTCCTCGGCGGCGGATTCCGCCTTCATCGCGAGGAAATATCCCCCCACTTTGACCAGCGGCAGGCAGTATTCGGCCAACTTGTTGAGCCGTGCCACCGCCCGGGCGGTGGCAATATCAAAGGCTTCCCTCCACTCCTTGCGGGCCGCCTCCTCGGCGCGCTCCTTGACAAACTGGGCCGAGAGGCCGAGTTCAGCGCAGACCATCCGCAAAAATTCCAACCGTTTACCGGTCGGCTCGAGCAGGGTGAGATCGAGCGCGGGGCGGTAGATCTTTGCCACCACGCCGGGGAATCCGGCGCCGGTGCCGACGTCTACCAGCGACCCGGACACCTCCGGCTGGGAGGCGAGCAGAAGAGAATCGATAAAATGTTTATTTTCGATCCCCTCGGGGTCGGTGATCGCGGTGAGGTTGATCTTCTCATTCGTCTCCACCAGCAGCGCGGCATACCGGTCCAGCAGCCCTGCCTGCTGCCGGTCGACCGGGACGCCGCAGCGGGCGGCATTGTCGAGAAAACGCTGCAGTTCAATCATTCTTTTCTCTCCCCTCTCTCGCCCGCCGGGCGGCCAGTTCCACCGACAACACCGCAAGATCCGCCGGGTTGACCCCGGGAATCCGTCCGGCCTGACCCAGATTCTTCGGCCGCACCTTTGTCAGCTTCTCCCGCGCCTCCAGCCGGATCCCCTCGAGCTTCTGATAATCCAGATCGGGCGGGATCCTGACCTGCTCCTGCCGGGCCAGCGCCTCAATCTTCTGCTGCTGGCGGCGGATGTATCCCTCGTATTTGATCTCGGTCTCGAGCTGGCCTGCCACATGGGGGCTGACCTTCTCCCCCGCCCCGATCACCCCGATCAGCGCAGCATAGCTGACCGCCGGGCGGCGCAGCAGCTCAAAGGCGGAGATCCCGCTCAGAGCCGGCGGCTGGGAGAGGGATTCCAGCAGCGGATTGATCTCTGCCGGGCGCAGGATCCTATGATGCAGACGCTCCAGCTCTTTTTTCTTTGCCGCCTGATCCGCCTCAAACCGCGCCCAGCGGGCATCGTCGACAAGGCCGATCTCCCGGCCCATCGGGGTCAGGCGAAGATCCGCATTGTCCTGCCGCAAGGTCAGCCGGTATTCGCTGCGGCTGGTCATCATCCGATAGGGGTCCATGACCCCTTTTGTCACGAGGTCGTCGATCAGGGTGCCGATATAGCTGGTCTGCCGCTCAAGCAGGAACGGCTCCTTGCCCTGCACCGACCGGGCGGCGTTGATGCCGGCAATCAGTCCCTGTGCGGCGGCCTCCTCATAGCCCGAGGTGCCGTTGAACTGCCCCGCGCCGAAGAGGCCCGGCACCTCTTTGAAAGCGAGGGAGGCGTCGAGCTCGAGCGGATCGCAGCAGTCATACTCGATCGCATAGGCCGGCCGCATGATCTCGAGGTGTTCCAGCCCGACGATGGTGTGGTAAAAGGCGTTCTGCACCTCTTCCGGCAATGAGCTGCTCATCCCCTGCAGATACATCTCATCGGTGTTCTCCCCGCAGGGCTCGATGAAGATCTGGTGGCGGGGTTTATCCCGAAACCGCATCACCTTGTCCTCGATGCTGGGGCAGTACCGGGGGCCGATCCCCTCGATCTTGCCGCCGTAGAGCGGGCTGCGGCCGATATTCTCCAGAATGATGCGGTGGGTCTCCTCGTTGGTATAGGTGATATGGCAGACTACCTTGTTGTGCAGCTCCCCGTCGGTCATAAAGCTGAAGGGTTCGACCGGCTCATCCCCCGGCTGAACCTCCAGCCGGGAAAAGTCGATGCTGCGGCGGTTGGCACGCGCCGGGGTGCCGGTCTTGAACCGGCGCAGCGTGATCCCGAGCGCTCGCAGGCTGTCCGACAGCCCCACCGCGGCGTGCTGCCCGTCGGGGCCGCTGTCATAGCAGGCCTCCCCGACATAGATCTTTCCCGCGAGGTAGGTGCCGGTCGCGAGGACCACCGCCTTTGCGGTATAGCCGGCGCACAGCCGGGTTTCCACCCCGGTCACCCTGCCGTCTTCCGAGAGCAGCCGCACCACCTCGCCCTGTTTGAGCTCGAGGTTTTCGGTCCGTTCCAGCAGCTGCTTCATGTACTCATGGTACCGCTGCCGGTCGCTCTGCACCCGCAGCGAATGAACCGCCGGCCCCTTGCCCCGGTTGAGCATCCGGCTCTGCAGGAAGGTCGCATCGGCCGCGATGCCCATCACCCCGCCCAGAGCGTCGATCTCCCGCACCAGATGCCCCTTTGCCGTCCCGCCGATCGAGGGATTGCAGGGCATATTCCCGATCCCGTCCAAACTCATGGTGAAGAGGGCCGTGCGGCAGCCCAGCCGGGCCGATGCCACCGCCGCCTCAATGCCGGCATGGCCGGCGCCCACCACTATCACATCATAGCTTCCCAGAAGATCCATCCAACTGTTCTCCTTTGTTTCAACAAAAACTACCCGGCGCCCGCAAAAGCGGTCCTTTGCCGACGCAGAACTTTGACCAGACCTCGTCGATCACCGCGTCCGACGCGCTTTCTCCCGTCAGCTCATACAGCGCATCCAGCGCATCGTCGACACAGACCGAGACCGCATCCAGCGCAAACCCGCCGTCGAGCGCACCGAGCGCCTCCTCAAGGGCGGCCAAGGCTCGCTGCGCCGCGGCGCGCTGCCGTTCGTTCGCGAGCAGCGCGGCATCCGGATCCGGCTTTTTCTCCGCGATCAGATCGAGGATTGCCCGGCGCAGCGCATCGCTGAACCCCTCCTCCAGCGCGCTGATCCGCACACAGCTGCAAAAACAGTCGGCTATTTGTTCCGTCTGTGCCTGCTGCGGAAGGTCGCTCTTGTTGAAGATGGCGATTGCAAGTCGGCCGCGGCAGCGCTGTGCCAGCGCGAGATCCTCCTGTGAGAGCGGCCGGGAGAGGTCAAAGACCGCGAGGATGAGGTTCGCCTCTTCGAGCTTTTTGTTGCTGCGGCGGATCCCCTCCGCCTCAATCGGGTCGTCGGTCTGACGCAGCCCGGCGGTGTCCGCCAGCAAGAGGGTCGCACCACCCAGCGTCACATCCTGTTCCACCACATCCCGGGTGGTCCCCGCAATGGGGGTGACGATCGCCTTTTCAAACCCGCTCATCAGGTTGAGCAGGGTGCTCTTTCCGACATTTGGGCTGCCCACAATCGCGGTGCGCACCCCGCGGCGCAGGATACTGCCGCTCTCATAGCTGTCCAGCATCCCTTTCAGGGTATCGCGGGAGAGGGTGAGGGTCTCCCGCAGCCGGTCCTCCTGCAGCTCCTCCACATCCTCTTCCGGATAGTCGGTATAAGCGGCGATATGACCGGCAAGTGCGGTCAACCGGTCGCACTCGGCATGGATCTTCTGAAAAAGGGCTCCCTCCATCGCGGCGGCGGCTGCCCGCGCGCCGTCGGCACTGGCGGCCTCGATCATCTCCATCACCGCTTCCGCCTGTGTCAGGGAGATCCTGCCGTTGAGGAAGGCGCGGCGGGTGAACTCCCCTGCCGCCGCAGGAGCTGCCCCCGCTTCACAGCAGGCCGCGAGCAGCCCGCGGATCGACGCCTCCCCGCCATGGACCGACAGCTCCACCACATCCTCCCCGGTGTAGCTCTTCGGCGCGCGAAAACACAGGGCGATCGCCTCGTCGAGCCGGTGTCCCCCGCGGAAAACATGGCCGAACAGCGCGGTATAGCCCCGGGCATCCGCGAGGTGTTTTCCCTTCTGGACCGGCACAAACACCCTCTGTGCAATTTCATACGCCTGCGGGCCGGAAATCCGCACACAGGCAATTCCCGCTTTGCCCGGTGCCGTGGCGATCGCCGCGATGGTAGACGGCTGCATCTGTCATTCCTCCTTTTCCACATTCGATATGCTTTTCTGTGGAAAACTCTCTTTGTCTTATCTCAAACAGCAAAAAACAGGCAGGGCCATTCGTGTGCCCTGCCTGTTGTGCTCTCTGTGAAAAAGCGTAGGGCAAAACCGTTTTCCGTCTTTGCCCGCGCGGTGGAATTACAGCTCGATCTTGCCGTAGAGCGGCAGGTCGAAGCTGTCATCCAGTGAGGCGGAGGACCGCTGCGGCACAACCGGGGTATCTCCGGTCGGCTGCGGACGCGGTGCGCGCTCCCGCGGCTCCTTGCGCGAGGCGCGCTCCTTCTCCCCACGGCGGCGCGCGCCGCCCTTCCCGCCCGAGCGGCCGGAACGGGGTCCGCGGGGCTTGTCCGGCAGCGCATTCGGCGCTGTCGAACGCACGACGACACGGCGGTCCGCCCCCTCGCCGGTGGATTCGCTGGAGAGGTTCTCCATCTCGCTGATTGCCGAGTGGATAATCCGCCGCTCATAGGGATTCATCGGCTCAAACATATGGCTGCGGCCGGTCTTCTGCACCTTTGCACCCACCCGGCGGGCAAGTGCCGCAAGATCTTTTTCCCGTTTGCTGCGGTATCCCGCCACATCCAGCGTGATCTTCGCATAATCCCCGCCGCAGCGGTTTCCCGCAAGGCTGACCAGATAGCTGAGCGACTCCATCGTCTCACCCCGGCGTCCGATCAGGGTGCCGACATTCAGCCCGTCCACCTTCAGGATCACGGTGCCCCCCTGCTGAACCGGAGAGACGGTGAGATTTTCCACCCCCATCTGGGCGGCAACCGCCTTGAAATAGGCGACTGCTGCATCCACCTTTTCTCCGCTGGCGGGCTGTGTTTCCACCGTTTCCTGCACTGCGGCAGGCTGCGCTTCCTGCTCCTGCTTTTTTTCTTCCTTTTTAGGCGCTTCCTTTTTGGGTTCCGGCCGTTTTTTCTCCGCCGGCTTCTCCTTTGCGGGCTGCTCCGTCTTGGGAGGCTCCTTTTTTTCCTTTTCCGGCACAGGCTGCTCTGCGGGTTTTTCCGCATGGCCGTAAACCGCTTTTACCTTTGCGGGGGAGGAGAAAAATAGCCGTTTGGTCGGGGTTTCGATCACCTCGACGCTGACCTCCTCCCGGCTGTATCCCATCCGGGCGCACTCCTCGTAGGCATTCTCGATCGCCTGTTCCAGCGTCTTTGCGGTCACGATCAACTCATTCATTGCCTCTCGCTCCTTCCCGCGTCTTTACTCGTCGTCTTTGTGCAGCTTCTCGCTTTCCGCTTTCTCCTCCGCCAGCATCTTTTCGGTCTCGCTCTGAGAATCGGTCAGCTCCACCTTTTCCTCGGCCTTTTTCGCGCTCTTCTTTTTCTTCTTATTGCCCTGCTGTTCCAGCGCGGCCCGCTCCTCTGCGGTCAGCGGGGTGGTGCGCTCGTCTGCATACCGCTCGGCGTCGATCTCCCGCGCCCGCTGCAGCCGCAGGCTGGCCAGTTCAGACTCGGAGACCTCTTTTTCCACCTTGCTGCCGTCCTCTGCCTTGACGGTGACCTTCTTCTTCGCCTTCTTGGCCTTCCGCTTCTCCTCGATCTCCGCGGCGAGCTGCGCCTTCATCTTCTCGGGGTCATAGATCTTCTTCGCCACAAGGCTCTCGATCACCATCAGCAGGTTGGAGACGGTGTAGTACAAGCTGAATCCGACCGGCACGGTAAAGCCGATGAAGATGAACATCGCACTCATGATCCAGGGCATATACTTCATGCTGCCCTGCAGCTCCTGTCCGCTGGTCTTCTGGATGATCAGCTGGCTAGCGACCATCGTGACAATCGAGAGGACCGGGAAGATCAGGGTCATCCAGCCCGCAAGGCTGATGGTGGGCATCGCGACCAGATTGAGGCTGCCCCATGTGACATGGAAATCCTGCACCGCGGGCAGATACTGCCCCAGCGCGGTCATGACCTCCTGATTGCCGGAAACCACGGCGCTGATGATATTGCTCTGCAGCGTGTAGCTGTTGGCGCTGACCTGCAGGATGTCCGCAATCGGGTTGATGACGTCCGCGGGGATATGCAGGATATAGGTCAGCGGACGATAGACCACCTCAATGATGCCGAAGAGCACCAAAAAGTTGAGCAGCATCGGCAGGCAGCCCGCCGTGGGGGAGTAACCATACTCCTGCTGCAGCCGCATCAGCTCTTCCTGCTGACGCTTTTGATCCTTGGCATATTTTTTCTGGATCTCCTGGATCATCGGCTGATAGGCCGCCATCCGGGCAGTCGATTTCTGCTGTTTGACCCGCAGCGGGAACATGAGCACCCGCAGCAGGACGGTGAAGAGTACCAGCGACAGACCGTAGTCGCTGACCAAGAACTTATAGATAAATTCCATGACGTACCCGAGAGGGCCGCCCAAAAAGCCCAAAAACTGCATACTGCCTTCCTAACTGCCGCCTGTTTGCGCGGCGTTGTATTTTTCCCGCAATCTCTCAACGCGGTTTTGTCAATCTGCGCTCATCACTGCGCCATCTCCCCTTTTCGGGGACCGGATCATAGCCGTACTTGCCCAGCGGATTGCAGCGCAGAATCCGCCACAGGCTGAGCAGACCGCCCTTGAGCACGCCGTGAATCTCCACCGCCTGCATCGCGTATTCGCTGCAGGTGGGGACAAAACGGCAGTTGTTGCCAAGATGCGGGGAGATCCATCTCTTGTAGCCGCGCAGCAGCGCGAGCACCGCCCGCTTGATCATCCCTCGATCAGCCCCGCCGCGACAAGGTGGGCGCGCATCGCCTTTTCCACCTTCTGCATCTTGACCCGGGTGGTGGCGGTGCGTGCGACAAAGACCAGATCCACATGTTTTGCCGGATCCAGATTCATCGCATAGTACGCCTCACGGATCACTCTGCGTGCCCGCACCCGCTGCACCGCACCGCCGATTTTTTTGCTGGTGGTAATTCCAAGACGCACCCCGCCGCTCTTGCGGCGCAGCACATAGGTCACAAGGAAGGGGCTGACATAGCTCTTTCCCCTGCGGTAGGCGCGGGCAAACTCGGTATTGCGGACAATGGGTTCATAGCGCACGGTATTTCCTCCAGATGCGGACAATGCGATCGCTCTAAAAGGTTCCTTTTAAGAGCAAAAGGCCACCTCATGCGGCGGCCCTTTGACGAGTAAAATGAGGCGGGCGGCCGCCGATCAATCGGATCAGACGGCGAGCTTCGCGCGGCCCTTGCTGCGGCGCGCGGCGATTACCTTGCGGCCGTTCTTCGACTTCATGCGGGTGAGAAACCCGTGCACACCGGTGCGCTGACGCTTTTTCGGCTGAAATGTTCTCTTCATTTTGATCTTCCTCCAATTCAAGGTCTGCCCTAACGGGCGTTATTTGTACGCCGGACAAAGGGCGTTACATCGAAAACCCATTTTGCAGATGACTTCACAAAAAGCATAGCCCTGCAAAGTAAAAGTATATCCCAAACATCGAAAATCTGTCAATAGCTTTTTTTCTGTTTGTCCACTGTTTTTTCCGGCAGGAGTTAAAATTTCCATTTTTTGTTCATGATAAGTGAGAGTTTTCCACAACATTCTTCCCGCATGTGGATAACAGCATAAAAATGATTTATATATTACTATTATATATGTCCCTTCGGGTATTGTATGGGGGCTTGATTTATGGTATAATTGCTATAAACACGGCGGTCTTTATCGTGAATAACGCACAGGGCGGTCATCCGATTGCCCTCTGTCGTTGCAGGCCGCGATCTGCCGCCGAAAACCGGTTTTTAAGCCGCTGCGGGGAGTGTGCCAAACCTTCTTGGTGCAAAATGCTTAAAAACCTGTTTTTTTTTGCTCTTCTGCCACTAGATTCCCCGCCAAAAAAATGATTGGGAGTGTGTCATTCAGGTATGGATTCGTTTGACGAGGTCTTCTCTGCCGTCAAAAGCTACTGTAAGCAGCGTTTGGTGGACGCCACCTATAACCTTTTCATCGACGGGCTGGAACCGATCTCCTTCGAAAATGGCGTTGTGACCATCTCGGTGCGCAGCGATTTTATCAAGGGAATGGTTCAGGAGAGGTATGCGGATCTCTTAAAAGAGGCTTTCACCTCGATCCTCGGTTTTGGGGTCGAACTGGAATTCAAGGTGCCCGAACCGGTCAAGCCGGAACCGGCGGCGCCGGCTTCTGCGGGGAGCTATGCCTTCACCTTTGAAAACTTCATCGTCGGCAGCACCAACAAGTTTGCCCATGCGGCCGCACAGGCCGTTGCCGCAAATCCATCCGGCGCCTACAACCCGCTGGTCATCTACGGGGACTCCGGGCTGGGCAAAACCCATCTGCTCAATGCGATCCGTCTGGAAATTGCCAAGAACCACCCGGAATTCAACATTGTGATGGTGGACGGTGAAGCCTTCACCAACGAGATCATCGGGGCGATCCAGAACAACTCCACCGCGGAATTTCACCAGAAATACCGCGCTGCCGACCTGCTGCTGGTGGACGACATTCAGTTTATCGCCGGCAAGGAATCGACGCAGGAGGAGTTTTTCCACACTTTTAACACCCTCTATAACGCCGGCAAACAGATCGTTCTGGCGACCGATCGCCCGCCCAAAGAGATCAAGAGTCTGGAGGATCGGATCCGCACCCGGATGGAGTGGGGACTGATTGCCGACATCCAGCCGCCTGATTTTGAGACCCGGGTCGCGATCATCCGGCGCAAGGCAGATCTGCTGGGGCTCGATCTCTCGGACGACGTGGCGGAATTCATTGCAAACCACCTCAAAAACAACATCCGGCAGCTTGAGGGCGCGGTCAAAAAGCTGAACGCCTATCGCCTGCTGGAAGGAATCCAGCCGGTGATCGGTGCGGCGCAGAACGCGATCAAGGATATTCTCAGCGAGAACCAGCCGATCCCGGTCACCATCGAGAAGATTGTCAACGAGGTCGCCCGCACCTATAACATCACCCCGGCCGACATCCGCAGCCGCAAGCGGAGCAGCAACATCTCCACCGCCCGGATGACCGCGATGTATGTCGTGCATGAGATCACCGGGATGACGATGCAGGAGATCGGCAAGGAGTTCGGCGGCCGCGACCACTCCACCGTCGTCTATTCCCTCTCGGAGGTGGAAAAGAAGATCGGCACCGATCCCCGCTTCAAAGAAATCGTCGAGGATATCATCAAAAACGCGCGTTCCTGACCTCTTTTTCGAGGGAAAATTGGGGGCGGAAAAAGATTCAACATTTTCAACGCTGTTTTCAACTTTCAACAATCTGTTTTCCACATCTTTTCTGGGCAAGAGAACTTCTTGTGGAAAACCACAGATTGTCCACAATCCAACCAACAGAGTGAAAAATGTAAATTTTCCGCATAACATCAAACTTTTTGCACCCTTTTCCACAAATCCACAGCCCCTATTACTATTGCTATTTCTAAAAACAGAAAAGACCTCTTTTTGAAAACAAACAAAACCGAACCCCAAAACGGCTCGCGGCAAAAATGGGAGGAACAATATGAAATTAGAGTGTGACAAAAGCAGTCTTGCAGAAGCAATCAGCGGTGTTTCCCGCGCGGTGACAATGCGCAGCAGCGTCCCGGCGCTGGAGGGAATCCTCTTCAAGGCCGAAGGAAACACCCTTACCCTGACCGGCTACGACCTCGAGATGGGAATTACTACCCAGATTGACGCCCGCATCCGCGACGAGGGCGCAGTGGTTCTCAGCGCGAAATTGATCGGGGACATGATCCGCCGGCTGCCCAGCGAACAGGTCGAGATCGAGTGCAGCGAGAACCTCGTCACCACCGTCAAGGGCGGCATCACCGAGTACAACATCACCGGCATCTCCGCATCCGATTATCCCGAACTGCCAGCCGGCGCCTTCCAGCAGGGCAGCGAAGAGAACACCAACGGCGTGCTGCCCGCAGTCGAGATGGACGCTTCGGTGCTCAAAGAGATGATCGAAACCACCATCTACGCCGTTTCGCAGGATGACAAAAAACCGGCCAACAACGGAGAAAAGTTTGTGCTGGAGGAGGGCAAGCTCACCCTCGTTGCCCTCGACGGCTTCCGTCTTGCCGTCTGCGAGCGCCCGGTAAATGCTGCGCGGGAGATTGCACTGGTAATTCCTGCCAAAACTCTCAATGAGGTGGCCCGCCTGATTGGGGATTCGGATGAGACAATCCGGATCAGTGCGAGCAAGCGGTATATCGTCTTTGCTCTGGGAGGATATACCATTATCAGCCGTCTTTTGGACGATGCATTTCTCGATTACAAAAAGACCATCAATCCCAATCACGTCACCCGGGTTGTGGTGGATGTGCGGGAATTTTCAAATGCGATCGAGCGCGCGAGCCTGATCATTACCGAACGGCTGAAAAATCCGCTGCGGATCACCTTTGACGAGAATCTCACCGTCCGCTGCCAGACCGAACTGGGCAAGGTGATGGATTCGATCCCCTGTGAATTCGAGGGAGAGCGGATGGAAGTCGGCTTCAACAACCGGTACCTGCTCGACGCGCTGCGCAATTCCGGCAGTGACAAGGTCGCCTTTGAGCTCAACGGTCCCCTCTCCCCGGTCAAGGTACTGCCGGTAGAGGGAGACGATTTCATCTTCCTTGTCATGCCGGTTCGGTTCAAGAATGACTGAGGTGGGAGAATATGGCGACGGAAAAGATTGCAATTAAGACCGAATTTATCAAGCTGGATTCCCTGCTGAAATTTGCCAATATTCTGCCCACCGGCGGAGAGGCAAAGGTCGCGATCCAGCAGGGTGCGGTCAAGGTCAACGGGGAGGTCTGCACCCAGCGGGGCAAAAAGCTGCGCCCCGGCGACAAGGTCGAGATTGAGGAGTTTGTTCTGGAGGTCACGCAGGAGTGATTCTCTCACAGCACAGAGTAGAAAACTATCGGAATATCCAGCAGGCGGAGTTTTGTCCCGGCCCCGGGCTGACGGTGATCTGCGGCAGAAACGGACAGGGAAAGACCAATCTTTTGGAGAGCGTATGGCTGCTGTCCGGCGCGAAGAGTTTTCGCGGGTCAAAGGACCAGCAGCTGGTGCGCCGGGAGCAGCCCTATGCCGTGATCTCCTCCTCTGCGCAGCGGGACGACGGCCGGACGGAAGAGTACCGGATCGTGATCGGCGGGTCCGGCAGTGAAGCGGCGGGGGTCCACCCGGGGCGGTTTGGACAGCTGGACGGGGTGGATTTCGGTCGGGCGACCAACCTCGCGGGCCATTTTTACGCGGTGGTTTTTGCCCCGTCCCACCTGAGTCTGGTCAAGGGCAGCCCGGACGGACGGCGCCGGTTTGTCGATGCGGCGCTGATGCAGCTATATCCCGGCTATATCCCGGTTTACCGCAGATATATCCGCGCATTGGCCCAAAAAAATGCGCTGCTGCGGGATGCCGGGCGGTTTGAGGGGGCCGAGCAGCTGCTGGACAGCTTTGATCTCGCCCTCGCCGAGGCCGGCGGGGAGATGATCCGGCGCAGGAGGGAGTATCTCGAGGGTCTGTTTGCCATCGCCGAGGAGACCTATGCCGGTCTCTCGTCGGGCAGTGAAGCGTGTTCCTTTTCCTATCGTCCCTGCGCGGAGAATGCCGAGGAGCTGCTGGCCAAGATTCGCGCGGCCCGTCCGTCGGAACTGCGGGCGGGCTGCTGCACCGTCGGGCCGCACCGGGAGGACATCCAGATCCGAATCGGGGGTGAGGATGCCCGCGCATTCGGCAGTCAGGGTCAGCAGCGGAGCGCGGCACTCTGCCTCAAACTGGCGGAGGCGCGGCAGATCGCAAAGATCACCGGCAGTGAGCCGGTGATGCTGCTCGATGATGTCCTCAGCGAGCTGGATGGCGCGCGGCGGGATTTTCTGTTGGGAAAGATCGAGGGGCGGCAGGTGCTGCTGACCAGCTGTGATGCGGCCTCCTTTCACAACACCGCCGGAGGAATCTGGGAGATGGAAGCGGGGCATCTGCGGCAGGTTCAGTGAGCGGGCTATTACAAGGAGGAGACCATGTATCTGCATCTTGGCACCGATACGATTATTCGGACGAAGGATATTTTGGGCATCTTTGATCTGGACACCTCCACCATCTCAAAGCGGACGCGGGACACTTTGCGCCGGGCAGAACTCGAGGGACGGGTCATCAATGTATCGTCAGATCTGCCCAAGAGCTTTGTCGTGATGAGTGGCAAAAAACCGATCATCTATATTTCCCAGATCTCCGCTTCAACCCTGAAAAAGAGATCGGGATATATTGACGATATCAAGAATATCTAATCCGGTGCGGCAGCCGGATCGACCAAAATAAGACAGCGTTGGCGCCGCGGCGCCCAAACGGGAGGAAGATACGAAGTATGGCAGAAAATGAGAACAGGATTGAACATGAGTATGGCGGCTCCCAGATCGAGGTGCTGGAAGGGCTGGAACCGGTGCGCAAGCGCCCGGGCATGTATATCGGATCGACCGGGCCCAAGGGACTGCATCATCTGGTCTATGAGATCGTGGACAACTCGATCGACGAGGCGCTGGCCGGATATTGCAACCACATTGAGGTCACCATCAAGAAGGGAGATATCATTGAGGTGACCGATAACGGGCGCGGCATTCCGGTTGGGATTCAGCCCAAGATGGGCATTCCCGCGGTGACCGTTGTCTTTACGGTACTTCACGCCGGCGGAAAATTCGGCGGTGAAAATTCCGGTTATAAGGTTTCCGGTGGTCTGCATGGCGTCGGCGCCAGCGTGGTGAATGCCCTCTCTGAGTGGTTGACCGTCCGGGTCCGCACCGACGGGTCGGAGTATGAGCAGACCTTCCATCGCGGCAAGGAGGACGGCCCGCTCAAGAAGATCGGACCGGCCCAGACGACCGGCACGACCGTTACCTTCAAGCCGGATCCCGAGATGTTCGAGGAACTGGTCTTCAACTACGACACCCTTCTGGTTCGGCTGCGGGAGGAGGCATTCCTCAACGCCGGAGTCCGGATCACCCTCACCGATGAGCGGGGCGAGGAGCCGGTTGTCCAGAGCATGTGCTATGAGGGCGGCATCCGCAGTTTTGTCGACCACATTCATCGCCGCCGCCAGCTCGAGGTGCTCCATCCCGAGGTCATCTATATCAAGGGACAGCAGGGAGATATGGTCGCGGAGGTCGCGCTGCAGTACAACAACAGCTACAATGAATTGATCCTCTCCTTTGCCAACAACGTCAATACCCCCGACGGCGGCACCCACGAGGAGGGCTTTAAGACCGCGCTGACCCGGGTCTTCAACGACTTTGGGCGGGAAAAGGGCTACCTCAAGGACAAAGATGAAAACCTTTCGGGCAGTGATGTGCGGGAGGGCCTCACCGCAGTTATCAGCGTCAAGCTGACCGAGGCGCAGTTTGAGGGACAGACCAAGGCAAAACTCGGCAATACCGAGGTGCGCAGTCTGGTCTCGAGCATTGTTTACGAGAAGCTCAAGGAATATTTTGAGGAGAACCCCGGGGTTGCCAAGGCGGTGTTCGAAAAGGCGACGCAGGCGGCCCGCGCGCGGGAAGCGGCCAAGAAGGCGCGGGAACTGGTGCGGCGCAAGTCGGCGCTTGAGACCAGCCGGATGCCGGGCAAGCTGGCGGACTGCCGGGAAAAGGACCCCTCCAAGACCGAGATCTATATCGTGGAGGGCGATTCGGCAGGCGGCAGCGCCAAGATGGGGCGCGACTCGAACATTCAGGCCATCCTTCCGCTGTGGGGCAAGATGCTGAACGTCGAAAAGGCACGGCTGGACAAGGTCTACGGCAATGAGAAGATGATGCCGGTGGTCACCGCGCTGGGCTGCGGCATCGGGGAGGACTTTGACCTGTCCAAACTGCGGTATCACAAGGTCTTTATCATGGCGGATGCCGATGTCGACGGCTCCCATATCTGTACCCTGATGCTGACCTTCTTCTTCCGGTTTATGCGCCCGCTGATCGAGGGCGGCCATGTCTATATCGCCCAGCCTCCCCTCTTCAAACTGGCAAAGGGCCAGCAGGTCAAATATGCCTACAATGAGGCGGAGATGAGCAAGATGTCGGCCGAGATGGGCCAAGGGGTCAAGGTCAGCCGGTACAAGGGCCTCGGTGAGATGAACCCCGAGCAGCTGTGGGAGACCACCATGAATCCCGAGAACCGGGTCATTGTGCAGATCTCGATCGAGGATGCCGAGCGGGCGGACGAGACCTTTACCATCCTGATGGGTGATAAGGTGGAGCCGCGCCGGGAGTTCATCGAGCAGAATGCAAAGTACGCGAATCTGGACATCTGATCGCTTCTATTTTTGTATGAAAAAGGAAGGCAGCTATGATAGAGAATTCGATTACCGAGGGAACTAAGCTGATTGTAAGGGACATCAAGGAGGAGATGGAATCGGCCTTCATCGATTATTCGATGTCGGTCATCACCGCCCGCGCCCTGCCGGATGTGCGGGACGGTCTCAAGCCGGTCCATCGCCGGATCCTGTATGTCATGCATGAGCGCGGCAACGACCCCTCCCACCCCTACCGCAAATCCGCCGACACCGTCGGTGCGGTGCTGGGTTCCTACCATCCCCACGGCGACGCATCGGTCTATGATGCGATGGTCCGTCTGGCACAGGACTTTTCACTGCGCTATCCTCTGGTTGACGGACAGGGCAACTTCGGTTCAGTGGACGGCGATCCCCCCGCAGCCTATCGTTACACCGAGGCGCGGATGAGCAAGATTGCGGTCGACATGATGACCGATATTGAGAAGAACACCGTCGATTTTGTCCCGAACTTTGATGAGTCCAAGCAGGAGCCCTCGGTGCTGCCCAGCCGGATCCCGAACCTTCTGGTCAACGGCTCAACCGGCATTGCGGTGGGCATGGCGACCAACATCCCGCCCCACAACCTGCGGGAGATCGTCGACGGCATCGTCTGTCTGATTGATAACCCCGACGCCGAGCTGCCCCAGCTGATGGAGCATATCAAGGGGCCGGACTTCCCCACCGGCGGCATCATTATGGGCCGCAGCGGGATCCGGGCGGCCTATGCCACCGGCCGGGGCAAGATCACCCTGCGCGGCCGTGCCGAGATCGAGGAGAAGAAGAACGGCCGGTTCCAGATCATCATCACTGAGATCCCCTATATGGTCAACAAGGCCAAGATGATCGAGAACATCGCGGATCTGGTCAAGGAGAAGCGGATCGAGGGCATCAGTGACCTGAATGATGAGTCCAACCGCGAGGGGATGCGGGTGGTCGTCGAACTGAAGAAGGACGCAAACCCGCAGGTGGTGCTCAACCAGCTGTACAGCTATACCCAGCTGCAGTCGACCGTCGGCGTGATCATGCTGGCCCTGGACGGCGGTGTGCCCAAGGTGATGAACCTCAAGACGATGCTGGAAAAATATATCCAGTTTCAGGATGAGGTCATCCGCCGCAGGACCCAATTTGACCTGAACAAGGCGGAGGAGCGCGCCCATATCCTCGAGGGACTCAAGCGGGCAACCGATATTGTGGATGAGATCATCGCCACCATCCGCGCCTGCAAGGGCGGAAAGTCGGAGGCCAAGGCCGCGATCATGGAGAAGTTTGACTTTGACGATCCGCAGGCCACCGCCATCGTCAACTTCCAGCTGGGCCAGCTCGCCGGTCTTGAGATCCTCAAGATCGAGAAGGAACTGGACGAGCTGCACGAGAAGATCAAAAACTGGAAGGAGATTCTCGCGGACGACGCCAAGGTGCTGGGCATTGTCAAAGAAGAACTGCTTGCGATGCGGCAGAAATACGGGGATGAGCGGCGCACCGAGATTGCAACCGTCTCGGGAGAGGTCGATATCGAGGACCTGATCCCGGTGGAGGAGTGCGTCTATCTGCTGACCCACTACGGCTATATCAAACGCCAGCCGGCAGACAGCTATCGCAGCCAGCGGCGCGGCGGCCGGGGAATCACCGGTCTGACCCGCAGAGACGAGGACTTTGTCGAGGAGCTGTTTATCGCCTCGACCCATGACTATCTGCTCTTTGTCACCGATCAGGGACGGGTCTACCGGATCAAGGGATATGAGATTCCCGAGAGCAGCCGCACCGCCAAGGGGGTGAACATCGTCAATCTGCTGCCGCTTGCCGCAGAGGAGAAAGTCCAGACGATGCTCAAGGTCTCGGCGGACAGCGATGACGGATATCTCGTGATGGTGACCAAGAACGGCATCATCAAGCGCACCCCGCTGGCGAGTTATCGCAACATCCGCAAGAGCGGGCTGATTGCGATCACGATGGATGAGGGCGACAGCCTCGCATGGACCCGGATCACCAGCGGCAGCGACCGCCTGATCGTCGCGACCCATGGCGGCATGGCGATTCATTTCAGTGAGGACGATGTGCGGATTGTCGGCCGCACGGCCCGCGGCGTCAAGGCAATCACGCTGGAAGAGGGAGACACCGTCGTCGGCATGGCGATTGCCCGTGAGGGCGGTGAGCTGCTGACCATTACCGAGAGCGGCCTTGGCCGGCGCACCCCGATCAGTGAGTACCGGCTGCAGTACCGCGGCGGCAAGGGCATCAAGAATTACAGCGGCAAGGGCGGCGCAGTCGCCGGCGTCAAGGTAGTGGATCCTGAGGATGATATTATCCTGATCTCGCTGGAGGGGATCATCATCCGGATGCACGCGGAGGACATCAATGTCCAGAGCAGATACGCCGGCGGCGTGCGGGTGATGCGTCTGGGCGAGAACGACCGTGTGGTCACCGTTGCCCGCACCATCCGGGAAGAGGAATCCGCCGAGGAAGAGGATTCGGTCACCGCGGCGAATGAAGAGACGACCTCCCTGTCCCCGGATACAGAGGAATGATAGAAAAAAAGACCGGTTTTCACACAATGTTGATAAACAGGTTTTATAATCAGATCGGTTTAAACCAAATTAAAAAAAGGGAGACAGAGGAATCATGAAGGTAAAAACCAATCGGCTGATCGCTTCCTGCCTGTTCAGCCTGCTCTTTTTCGGGGAAATGTATCTGAATCTGACGGTGATGAACCAGTTCGGCACTACCAGCTTGGCGGTCGGACACCTGCTGGTGCTCGGCGGGATGCTGCTGCTGCCGGTCTTTGCGGTTTTGATCGCAAACCCCTGCTTTGACCGTCCGGCTGTCCGGGCTGCGGTGCTCTATTCCGGCGTGCTCTATCTGTGCAGCTGCACCCTGCTGTATCATGCCGGCTCGATGCTGTATGCGACCGGCCTGAACAGCGAGACCCAGACCATCGGTTATTATCTGGTCGGCGCAAAGGTCGTTTTGGTTGCAATCGCCCTTGCCTTGGCTGCGTTTGAGCCGAAGAAAAAGGAGAATATGTCTCAGCCTGAAGAACTGCCTGCAGAGGAGCAGCCGACAGAGGAACTGCCCACTGCCGAGACCGGCTGCGGGGAGGATACCGCCGCTGAGATCACCGACGAGGAAGCGGGTAAGATGGGCCTGTAATCGACCGGGTCTAAAAAATCCGCGTTAATCCTTGTAACAGAAGAAGAAAGGACCGACAAGGGCGATTGAGCCTTTGTCGGTCCTTTCTTTTGATCGGGATTCTGGGTTTTGATCCCTCATCCCCTTCTGACTTGATAGGAGCAAAGAAGATTTTTGACCTATTCGGCTTAGAAAAAGCAAAAAATCAGGTGGTTGGTTTTGCTAAAATCGAATACTGCCGGAGGAAAAATAGATCAATAACCGCTCTTTGCGCGGAAGGAGGCGCACTCGGTGCACTCTTTGTTGACGGCATGATCGGTCCCGCTACAGCAGATCTCGATCGAATCCAGCGCGCAGCAGGCCTCCCCGGAACAGTGATTGGCACATTCGTTGATGGTACAGCGGATATTGTGATTAGCATGATTCTTATCCATCGTTTACATCCTCCTAAAGGTTAGGTTGATTTGGGTTTTCCCTGTCTTAGAATGCCCTCGCCGCACCTCAAATATACAAAGATCATTAAATTTGAATAAAAATAAAAAAATATCGAAAAACAATAAAAAATACTTGATTTTCAATAATAACAATGTTATACTGCTCTCAAAAGGGGGAGGGTTAGGATGCGGACTGTGAAATCGGTGCTGCCTATGCTCGCACTGGGAATACTGCTCTGTTTTGAGGCAGCGCATCCCAAGGCGGCAGATGGGATGCCGAAAGTCGCATCGATGGCGCAAGTGAGTGCAAAGACCGCCTCGACCACCTCTTTGCAGGGCAAAATTTCCCGCAGGATAGAACGGGTGGCGACCGCAAATGGTGTGGTGCTGCGGCTGATATGGGAGGAAGAAGGACCAATATATATCAAACAATTTGTAATAAAGTAAATAAGTATTACAAGATGTTTTTCTATAATTATACAACTCACCGGTTTACCGGTAGGAAGACCTCTCTGATAAAGGGAAAAAATGGAGGAATCGAAGATGTGGAACAAGGATAAGTCATTGCTGCTCTCCCGGATCGCGGTCGGGATTTTTATGGCGATTGGAGTTTTTTGGGTCGTCGCCGCGCCGACCCTGACCAAGATCTTTCTGGATTTTTCCCGCGCCTCGATGGCCGGATTGACCCGTCAGCAGGCGATTCTCTGCTTTTTGTCAACCCAGTATCTCTCCCTGATTCCCGCCGGGATCCTGCTTTGGAATCTGCACCGGCTGCTGCAGCGGATCGGAAAATCAGAGGTTTTTGTGCGGGAAAATGAGCGTGCGCTGCGCCGAATCAGCTGGTGCTGCATGGTTGAGGCGGTGATCTGCATCCTCAGCTGCTTGTATTATCTCCCCTTTCTCTTTGTCTCGGTGGCGGCGGGATTTATGGCGCTGATCGTGCGGGTAATCAAAAATGTTTTTACCGAGGCGATCGCCCTCAAAGACGAAAATGATTTTACCATCTGAGGAGGGATAAGGGATGCCGATCATTGTAAATTTGGATGTCATGATGGCTCGCCGCAAGATCTCAGCCGGCGAGCTGGCCGATCGGGTGCGAATCACCCCGGCAAATCTCTCAATCCTCAAGAACAACAAGGCCCGGGCAGTTCGATTTTCCACCCTCGAGGCACTCTGCCGAGAGCTGGATTGTCAGCCCGCCGACCTTCTGGAATACCGAGAGGAGGAATAACCGTTGGACACAAAACAGAATAATGCTGCATCCTCGTCCGAAAATCGGATGGGGCATCCCGCGGCCTGCCCTGACGATCGAAAAAAAATCATCTTTGATCGAAACGACGGCATCTTTGCCCTGATCACGCTGGTACTCGGATATCTCTTCCTGCGTTTTGTCAGCTTGGTTGATCCGGGTGCGGGGATCCCTCTCTTTACCCTCTGCTATCTTTTGGGGGTATCCGGGTATCTGCGCTCCGCCCATCACATCCCTGCACGGGGCAGTTTGGGATGGGGAATTTTTCTCTTCGCCTTTTCCCTGCTCTTTCTTCGGGGGATGCCGGAGATGTTGACCTTTCCGGCCATTGTTTTCCTGTGTGTCCTCGCCGCTTATTGGACGCTTGTCACCTTTGGCGCGCGCCTTGGAGGCAGATTGGATGGGATGCTGCTGGGAGATCTCTGGAACGCGCTGATGCGGCTGCCATTCTGCAATTTTGACGCGGTTTTTTGCGCCGTCGGCAGTCTTTTTGGCAGGAATTCCTCGGCACAGCAGGCGCCGACAGCCGTTTGCAGAGAGGAAAAAACGGAGAAGGCCGACGGAACTGTGAACTCGGATGTCCGGCCCCCGCAAAAAAATGCGGCGGCGCACCGCCTCTCCCCCGCTGTTCTGGTGGGAGGGATTCTGACCGCGCTGCTGCTGCCTCTTGTCTTGCTGCTCCTCGCCAAGGCGGATGCCGGATTCGCAAAGCTGGTGGATTGGATCTGGCTCCGGTTTGCGTTTTCCCCGGAGTTTCTGCTGCGGGTCTTTTTCTCGATCCCGGTATCGCTCTATTTCTTCGGCCTCTTTTCGGGCGCGCGGTATCGGTCCCATCTCGGGCGGGACGCCAAGGCGCGCGCTGCGCGTCAAGAGGCACGAACACGGCTCGGGTTTGCGGCGTCCGCCATCCCGATGTCGGCGCTGCTCTGCGTCTACCTGCTTTTTCTGCTCTCCCAGCTTCCCTATTTTTTCTCGGCCTTTGCCGGCTTGCTGCCCGGAGGATTCACCTATGCAGAGTATGCGCGCCGTGGATTTTTTGAGCTGCTTGCCGTCGCGGCGATCAATCTGGGACTGATGCTCTTTACCAAGCGCCGCACCCAGAAAGAAATTTTTGGCAGAAAACTGCTCTCCGGGCTGCTGTGCGCGGCAACGCTGCTGCTGCTTGGCACTGCGGTGCGCAAGCTGGCACTCTATATTGAGATCTTCGGCCTGACCAGAAAACGGATCTGGGCGGCGTGGGCGATGGTTTTTGTCGCGGCGGCGGTGCTGCTCTTCCTGATCGACGAATTCCGCCCTCTGCCGCTGATGCGCTGGCTTGCATTGCTCTTCTGCGGATGGTTCTTTTTGCTCTGTGCGGTCCATACCGAACCGCTGACCCTTCGGTATAATTATGCGCTCTGGCAGAGCGGGCAGATCGAGGAGATGGACGTCTGGGAGGGGGATGCTCTCTTCGCGGCGCCGGTCCTCTATGAGATCGGCAAGGAAACAGAGGATGGCACTCTGAAAGAGGACTGCAAGACCAGATTAACGGTAGCGATCTACGATGCAAATCAGCAGAAGGAAAATCCCGTCACCGGCTTTACCCTGCAAGGGTGGAGGATCAGAAAGATGATCCCGCAGATTGAAACAGATCTTTTTCTTTTTTAAAGCCCTTCTGAGGGAAAGATTGCGTCAGGATGAATCGAATGGAACCCAAGGTGCGCGGTCCGCATACAATAATGCAGGCCGCGCGCCTTGCAATATGGGCCGCCCACGCTGCTATGGCAGCGGATGGAACGCCACCAAAACGGGACCGGAGAAGCGCTTCTCCGGTCCCGTTTTGCAAAGAGAAAAAGGCGGTTTTGGGAGAAAACCGCCTTTTTACAGCAAGAAAAATCAATTTCCTTTTTGCTTTTTCTTCGTGTCAAACTGATTTGCAACCTTGTCGATCTGGCGCTGCAGTGCGGCCTCGGAGGGATACCAGCCCTTGTCGGCCATCTTGCCGTAGATCTCGTTCTGAATACTCATCGTGTCCCGCAGCACCTCGCCGAAGGCCTTGTGAACCGTCTTGGTCGAGGACTCGATCGCCCCGTCGAGATAGAGCCCGCAGTTGCCCTTGACCAGCAGCAGAAGGTCCTCCATCAATGCTCTGTCATCCATCTGTTTTCCTCCTTATCAGGACTTGTCGACCGTGTCATACAGGGTCGCAAAGTGATCGCCAAACCGTGTTTCGAGCTTTTTGACATAGTTCTGCAGCGATTTGTCGGTCAGCTGGGATGCAGTCTGCTGGCATTTCTGCTGCATATGCTGCTCATGTCCGAGCGCATCCTTGACATAGAGAAGTTCCTTTGGGGTCATCCTTACACCTCCTGAAAAATTGCGGGCTTTTCCGCTTTCTCCATCTTCTAAAAGAGATAAGATGGAAGCAATGCCCGATCGACCTTAGTTTGCGCGGAGCGCAAAGGATTATTACAAAGAAAACATTTTTATCGGAGACATTATATAAAGCATGAACAAAATATGATATACTTTTCCTATCATTTATCCTTAAAAGGGATAGAGAATGTCTGCGCAAGGCATTACAGCAGGGGGAAGTTTACGATGAAAAAAATAGTGGCAATGCTGAAAAAAAGAAAAATTATTCGTCTTTGTTCTATTTTTTTGATTTCAGCGATGATTCTGTCCTATACCCAAAGCGCATTTGCGGCCGGCACACCGAAAGAAGTACTCAATGCGCGGGAGGGTGTGGTGCGGATCTATACCAAGAGGGGAGAAGATACCTATACCGGAACGGGATTTGCCATCTCAAACGCTAATTCCGGTGCCTTGATCGTGACAAACTACCATGTAATCGAGAATAAAGACAGCTTTGAACTCTATTATAACGGAGACGGCCCGGTAGAGCTGGAGGTTGCAGCGTTATCCCCGGCGCAGGATATCGCGGTGATGCGCACAGCGGGAAAAATCAAAGGGCTCAAGCCGCTGACCCTCGGGGACGGGATCTCGGTGGGGGAAGAGGTCTATGCACTGGGATATCCCAGCAGTGCGGATTATCTCAGCACACAAATTTTGACAGAAATTGAACAGATGACCCTGACCAACGGCATTGTGAGCGCCTTGCAGAGCTCGCAGGCGGTTGGAACGGGAGAACGCTCTGTGCAGATCATTCAGACAAACACCGCGATCAACAGCGGAAATTCCGGCGGGCCCCTGCTGGATAAAGCAGGCCGGGTCGTTGGCATCAATACCATGAAAATTACGATGGAGGAAGTCGAGGGGACCAATGCATCGGTCTACATCGATGAACTGCGAAGTTTTTTGGATGTTCAGGGAATCCGCTACAAGACAGACCACAGCCTGCTGTTTGGGATCCTGTTTGGAGTGGCTGTTGCCGCCGCGGTTATGGTCCTCCTGATTGTGGTGTATAGACGCCGCAAAGCCGGAAAACCGGTCTTTCAGTTTTGGATAAAGAGGAAAAAAGCGACACAAGAAGATGAGGCGCTCGCCCTCCCCATTGTCCGGCAGGAGGAGCTGCAGGGGCAAATCTCTCTGTTTGATTCCCCGCAGGAGCCAAAGGAAGAGATGACCGCTGAGCCGGCGTCGGATCAGGAGAAAAAAGAAGAAAAGAAAAAGGCCCGTATCTCCAAAAAGGTCAAGGTACTGATTGCCTGTGCAGCGGCCCTTGTATTGGTGGTTGGCGGGGGCGTTTGGTTTGGCATTTCTACCTATTCAGCATATCAGGATGTTCAGAACGGCTGGAGCAATAAAAACTATCAGCAGGTGGTGGCCGCCTATCAGCACGCGCCGTGGCTTGCCCTCTTCGAAGATGAAAATCAGCGGCTTTACAGCGAGGCAAGGGTTAAGGTCCAAAATTATCAGCTGGAGGACGCAATTTCGCTTTTCGAACAGATCGAGGATTTTGAGGATGCAAAAAAGCAGATAGAAGATGCCAAGTTATATTTAAAAGCAGAAAATAGCGAACAGGTGAAGGAAAAATATGATGCCTATCGGCAGTTGGGCAATTACTTAGACAGCAGAAAAAAGAAGGAGAGTTTGATCCCTCAGCTTTACGAAGAGGGAAAAGAAATACTGCTTTCCGGGGATTTTGAAACGGCGCAACAATACTTTAATCTGTTGCCGGAAGACTACGAGCAAACCAGCGACTACAAAATGGTCATTTCAAAATATGAAAATGTTCTTTTATATTCATCGGTGATTGATGTGCAGGAATTTGTTATCTACTGTGATCTTTATTCCATTAAGATCCCTCAGATCATTTCTGACAGCTATTTGTATGAATATCTTTATGGCTATTGGTATACTTTGAGCGGCTGGTATTTTGAAGTCGAAGAAGGCTATTATGACACAAATTTCGATATCTATCAGGATGTTTATTACACACACGGTCAGATACGGAATTATGATACGGACAAAGCAATTGCCAATATTAGCATTAAAGGTTTTGACCGGATGATCATGAACTTTAACGGACGGCAATATGAGATGTATCGCAGTTATTGATCTTATTCTTTTAAAAAGAGAATAAAGAAGAAAGCCGAAGAGGAAATCCTCTTCGGCTCTTTTATCGGGCATTGATAATTCGATGAAAAATTCTTCAAAACATGCGGCTCAGCTGTTGGAGGTCATCTCGTGCAGTTTCACCTGAAGGGTTACCGTTTGGCCGGTGCCCTTCTGGATGGTCAGCTCGATCTTGTCCCCCGGCTTGTAGTTTTCCAGTTCCTTGAGCAGATCGCTGTTCTGGGTCAGGGTCACGCCGCCGGCAGTCAGGATGACATCCCCGCGGGTAATGCCCTGCGCATAGAGGTCGCTGGTCTCATCGATCTGGGTGATATACAGCCCTTGGCTGGGCAGACCCATCATTGCGCCGTTGACATCATTGAGGGCGACAACGGTCACTCCGAGTGCGACCCGATCCTTGACATAGCCGTAGTTGATCAGGCTGTCAATAATCGGTTTTGCGTCGTTGACCGGGATGGCAAAGCCCATCGAGTCGATCTCAGAGCCTGCCAGCTTGGAGGAGTTGATCCCCACAACCTGACCGTACTGGTTGAGCAGCGCGCCGCCCGAGTTGCCCGGGTTGATGGCCGCATCGGTCTGAATCAGCTGGATCGAGATATTGGTCGAGACATCCCGGTTCAATCCGGAGACAACGCCCTTGGAAACGCTGTTGTAGTATCCGCTCGCGTTGCCGATGGCAACGACATCATCCCCGAGCTGCAGGGTATCGGAATCGCCAAATTCCGCCGGCACGAGATTCAAACCGGTGGGATCGACCTTGACCACCGCCAGATCGGTGCGGGTGTCATACCCGATCACCGTCGCGGCGACCTCGGTGCCGTCTCCAAAGACCACGGTCGGAGAATAGCCATCCGAAACAACATGGGCGTTGGTGATGATATAGCCGTTGGTGTCCAGCACAATGCCGCTGGCCTCACCGACCCGCTCCACCTGCTGGGAGGAGTAAAGGTTGATTCCGACGACGCTGTCCAGCGCCTTGGCGGCGATCTCCCTCGTGGTCAGACCGGTCGAGACCACCGTGCCGTCATCCCCATCACTGACGGTGGGGGTCTGGCTGATGATCAGGTGCTCCGGCTGCGAATCCGATTCGCTGCCGCTGCCCGACCAGTTCATCCGCTGTGCCAGCATTCCGCCGGCCACCATCGAAAGAGCAATCACACAGATCATGCCAACCGAGACCAAAGAGGCAATCAGGGCAATCTTGCCGCGCTTCTTTTTGGGTTTCTTCGGGGGAACGGCGGTGTACTTCACTTCGGGGATCGGCCCGTTCGAGGACTCTGCCTGATAACCGGTATGGTTCCCCTGTGCGGCATTGGAGCCAAAACTCCCCTGTGCGCCAGAGAAATGATAGCTGGAATCTGTTCCGCCCGAGCCGGTGGACCCGTTCGGGTTTTGATTTTGATTGTTATAATAATCAGCCATAGTCTGACACCTCTTTTATCGCTTCGGCGGGCGGAGAATCCCGCCCGCAAATCCTTTTGTTTTATGATTTTAGTTTAGCTTTGAATTGTGAAAAATGTTTGTCTAAAGAATGGGGGAAAAACAAAAAAACGGGCATTTTTCAAGGGATCTGTCCCAAGGACTTCCCTTTTAAATCTGCCCGTTTTCTATGGTTCTTTTTAAGATAAAACAGCTTATCGACTTCCCTGACCACCCCGCGCAGATTTAGAGCGCTCCGGCGGCTTCGGCTTGCCGCAGGGAAGGGTGAAGAGAAAGGTTGCGCTCTCCCCCGGCACACTTTCCGCCCAGATCTTTCCGCCGGACCGATTGATCAGCTGCTTACAGATATGCAGTCCCAATCCGCTTCCCTCTGCGTGAAGGCCGCGGCTCTTGTCCGCTTTGAAGAAACGCTCAAAGACATAAGGGAGTGCGTCCTCCGAGATGCCGTCCCCGGTATTTCGGATTGCAACGGTGACAAATCCCTGTTTTTGGTTTTCGGTGACCTGAATGTCAATCGTCCCGCCGTCCGGGGTGAACTTGAGGGCATTGTCCACGATGTTGTAAAGCACCTGATGGACGATGTCCGGATCGGCATGGACCAAGATCTTGACCGGATTGAAGCCGGTCAGACGGATCGCGTGCTCGATAAACTGCTGTTCTCTCGAAAATAAAATACTGCTGATCGTCTCCCAGACATCATAGTCCACCGCGCTGACCACATACTCTCCGGTTTCGAGTTTGGTGATGTCCAACATACTGTGGGTCAGCCGGGTCAGCCGCCCGACCTCTCCCGAGACAATCCGCAGATAATGGTCCCGCCGGTCATCCGGGATTGTGCCGTCCAGCATTCCGTCGATAAATCCCTTGATGGTAGTCATCGGGGTGCGCAGTTCATGGGCGATATTTCCCATAAAGCTCTGACGGGAGGCATCCACCGCCTGCAGCTTGTCCGCCATATCATTGAAGGTGACCGCCAGCTGTGCGATTTCATCGTCCCCTCCCACCGGTGCACGGGCGGATAGGTCCCCATTGCCGAATGCCTGTGCCGCCGCGGTGATCCGGCGCAGCGGGCCGACCAGACGATTGGTCAGAAGGATGGAGAAGATGCTGCTGACCAGAAGCATCACCGCCGCGGAGATGATGAAGGCGGAAAAGATATTTTCAAGAAAGACGCTCAGAGACTCCGCATCACGGGATGCCACGACATATCCGATTGTCTGCCTTTCCTGATTGATCAGAGGACAGCAGGCGGAATAGTGACTCTGGCTGTAAATACCGGACAGCTCCCCCAGTTCGGTGTATTCCCCGTTGGAAAATGCCTGATCGAGGATCTTTTGGCTGATGGTACGGGAGAGATTCACCGTGTCGGTGTGATCGGAACAATAGAGGATCCGCCCCTCGTCATCGGTCAGCAGAAAGATGCTGCCGGTCGCATTCGAGAGGATCGAGATCGCCTGCTTTACATAGGGTTCCTCCCCGACCTGTTCGGCATCATCGAGATCCATTGTCGAAAAATTATCCCGCAGACTGCGGACATTGGTCAAAAGGGTATCCTCGCTGTCAGCGCGGAAATACGCCACACAGAAATACATCAGGATCACCCCGAGCAGGGTGATGCCGGATACCAAAAGAATTGCAGTGGTCACGAAATACCGGCTGCTGATACTCTTGTTCATGCCCACATACACTCCTTTCAGGGGAAAAAGCGGCAGTTAGGCCCCATCTTTGACCTCGAATTTATAGCCGACGCCCCAGACTGTCTTGAGGTTCCATTGATCCGAAACCCCCTCAAGCTTCTCCCGCAGCCGCTTGACGTGGACATCAATGGTGCGGGAATCCCCGTAGTATTCAAATCCCCAGACCTCATCCAGCAGCTGGTCCCGGTTAAAGACCCGGTTGGGATGGCTGGCCAGATAATAGAGCAGTTCCAGTTCCTTGGGAGGCGCGTCCACCACCTTGCCGTCCACCTTCAGCTCATATCGGGTCAGATCGACACTCAGTTTGTCATAGGAGATCACCTTGGGAAGGTCCTCCTCCTTTTCGGCACCGGCGGTGTAGCGGCGCAGAACGGCTTTGATCCGTGCGACAACCTCCTTGGTGTCAAAGGGCTTGACGATATAATCGTCGGCGCCCAGCTCCAGCCCGAGCACCTTGTCAAAAGTCTCTCCCTTGGCGGTCAGCATGATGACCGGCACCTGAGAGGAGGCGCGGACCCGGCGGCAGACCTCCCAGCCGTCCATCTTGGGCATCATCACATCGAGCAAGATCAAACTGGGCTTTTCGGAGGAAAAACGCTCCAGCGCCTGTTCCCCGTCATAGGCCAGCGCAGTCTCATATCCCTCTTTTTCAAGATAGAGCCGCAAAAGCTCGCAGATGTTTTTGTCATCATCTACAATCAAAATCTTGGTCTTGTCCATATTTTCTCTCTCCCCTCACCGATTTGAAAAATGACGGGCCCGCTGTACCAGATGCGGACGCCCGTTGTGAATAGTCGGCAAAGATACTGATTTCATTATACAACCTGAATGTGAACAAAAAAAGCGCAAAACGGGGAAAATCGGTTTTGCCGGCGGATAGAAAAAAACAGGGCGGCATAAAAATCAACCTTCCAAGAGGAAGGCGCCTCCGTTTTTTTATTCTTTAGCCTCCAGCAGCGAGGCCACCTTTCGATAGGCCTCACTCGCCTTGAGGGCTTGCACCTCGGGATCATCGGGAGAGCGGTCTGCCAGAAATGTGCGCAGCTGCTCGGCGAGCTGTTCCAGCTGGCGCTGTGCGGCAGACTTGGGCTTGTGGTCCAGCAGGAAGTTTACCATCTCCTTCATCGCAGGGGCGGCCTCGAGCGCGCTGTGCAGCGCGCGGACATACCCCAGTTCATCCCCGCCGTCCAGCGCGGTGAGGGCATTGTGCAGCCACCACCCGAACCGCTGCATCCCCGGCAGCACCGTAATATCCTGCTCGTTGAGCAGATCGGGATTGTAGATGTTGTCGAGATAGGTGGAGGAGAGATCGGCATACCGCGCGGCGAGGGCTTCTCCCAGCGCAGCGTCCTTCTTCCAGTCGAGTGTGCGCAGTGCGGCGGTGGCAAGGTCCAGCTGCCAGGTCAGCTGACTGGGGGTTCTTGCAGGCCGATCCGGTCCAGCCAATCGGATGCGATTCGCGGCAATGTGCCCTTTGCAGCCAGCAGTGTAGCGAGCGCGGCCAGCGCCTCGGCGCTCTGAGCGTAGAACCCGTCCGGCAGCGGCAGCCCCAGCTCCATCGTGTGCAGATAGGCCTGTGGGAAGATCCATTCCCAATCGGTGACGGCGGCCCATTCCTGTGCGATGGCGCCGGGGTCGCTGCTCAGTACGATGCGGGCGCTGCACCCGGGAGCACTTTGGCCCATCTGCGCAAGTAAATCCCAACCGTCTGCACCTACACGGTCCAGATAATTGCGCAGCGTCTGGGTGAGGCCGTTCAGCGCTTGATGACGACTGACCTTCTCCTGAGTCTTTTCCGGTAATTTTTCGTCTTGATAAAATTCCCAGCAACGCCGCAGAAAATCGCCGCTCGAAGGCAAAGAGCCAGAGTGCGTGAGTACCATCCGGAGGAAAAAGTCCCGATCCTTTTGATAAAGTTTCTCCGGTGATGTATGGTGAAGAAGTTCATCAGCTTCTTCGAACCGTTCCAGCTGACAGAGACAGTGAAAGGAAACCGCTCTCAGATTGCTCTCCCAACGAGAGGTAAAAGTGCCGTATTCGGAATAAATTCGATCTTTTCTGTGCAGATCAAGATGATTTTTGATTTCCTCTATTGCCTCACGGCGATTTTGGATATGTTCCAGCGCCGATGAGTAATCATCCAGATGATATGCAACGACGGCTGCGATGGATTCTCCGTCCATCCGCAGCAAAGCAGATTCAGGGCTGTATTTTTTCCATTTATAATAACATTCCTGTGCCTTGACGAAATGGTTTGCATTATGGTACACCTTTAGACATTTTGAGAAGACCAATATATGAGACGAGATTTGTCAAGGAGATATTTTGTTTATCAGAATGCTATGAATCGCGTGAAAAATAAAACGAGTCTCTTTCATTGTAAAAAAGCACTTAGAACGCTCCGGTTCTAAGTGCTTTTTCCTGTTATGTCCCTCAAAGCCGCATCTTGCCTCTCTTTTGCCGACTCTAAATCTTCAAAATTTCCCAATTCGGTCAATTTAACTACTGAAGCGTCAACCTTGGCATCCGGGTTTTCCTGCTGGCCCCGGATGGTGGCGGGGATTTCACCGTCCAGCTGCCCGCGTATACTCTCAGCCCGCAGCAGACAGACCTCTTCCAACGTATCCACCGCCAGCTGGTGGTCTTCATAGGAACAAAAGGCGGTGGGATCTTTTTGAACATAAGGAGCAATCTGCTTTGCCG
>CALXIJ010000079.1 GCA_944388335.1 uncultured Pygmaiobacter sp. | reverse complement strand
ATACATCCACTCGCCATCCGCGGCGGGCAGGATGCCCTTTGCACGCAGCACGACGCCATAGCTGACTGCATCGGACAGCGCCTCCAGTGCGAACCGCAGCTCCGCCTCGGTGTACTTGCGCGGGGTCTCCATGCCCCAGCTGGTAAAGACCTCATCCGCGTGATGGTGATGATGGTCGTGTCCCTCGTGATCGTGGTGATGGTGGCAGCTGCACTCCGGATCATCGCACTCCCCATCCTCATGGTCATGGTGATGCTCATGGTCGTGATGGTGCTCGTGCTCATGATCGTGGTGATGCTCATGATCGTGGTCGTGGCAGCTGCACTCCGGATCGTCGCACTCCTCATCCTCGTGGTGGTGCGCGTCTGCGGTCTCCTTTGCCAGCAGCGCAATCTCCTGCTCAAGGGTGGAGCGGCGCTCCATCGCGGCGAGGATCTTGTCCCCGCTCAGTTCCTCCCACGGGGTGGTGATGATGGTGGCGGTGGGGTTCTTCTCCCGCAGCAGCGCAACCGCTTTCTCCAGCTTTGCCTCATCCATCCCACCGGTGCGGCTGAGGATGATGGTATTGGCATGGCTGACCTGATCGTCATAGAACTCGCCGAAATTCTTCATATAAACCCGGCACTTGGTCGCATCAGCCACGGTGGTAAAGCTGTTGAGGGCGATCTTTGCGTGCTCCGCCACCCGCTGCACCGCGCGGATGACATCCGACAGCTTGCCCACGCCGGAGGGCTCGATCAGGATGCGGTCGGGGTGATACTGATCCAGCACCTGCTCCAGCGCACGGCCGAAATCACCCACAAGGCTGCAGCAGATGCAGCCGGAATTCATCTCGGTGATCTGAATCCCGGACTCCTTGAGAAAGCCGCCGTCAACACCGATCTCTCCGAATTCATTCTCGATCAGCACCAGCTTTTCCCCGCCAAAAACCTCACGGATCAGCTTCTTGATCAGCGTGGTTTTGCCCGCGCCGAGGAAACCTGAAAAAATATCAATTTTTGTCATCTTTTACTTCCCGTCTTTCTTTTATTTGGTACTTGAGGCGATACGCCCCCATATTTTCTATTATATACCACACGTCAACCGCTATCTGGAAATTTTCTTCTCTGGTGCTCTTCTGCGCTGCTCCTGCGTAAAGGAAAGAGCGGGATCCATCGGACCCCGCTCTTTTTCTTTTTTTAGATAATCCGCACCCGGATGCTTCCCTCAAGGCTCTTGAGCCGGGCGACAACCGCACCGCCGACATTTCCCGAGACATCCAGCATCGTATAGGCGATTTCACCGCGCCCCTTGTTGACCAGATTCTCGATGTTCAGCGACGCATCACTCACCGCGCCGGTGATCCCTGAAAGCATACCCGGCATATTCCGGTGCAGCACGCAGACCCGGCTGCCGCCGACACGGGGCAGTTCGACATCCGGCAGATTGACGCTGTTCTTGATATTGCCGTTGAGCAGGTAATCCTTCAGCTCATTTGCGGCCATGACGGCACAGTTCTCCTCGCTCTCCGGGGTCGAGGCGCCAAGATGAGGCAGTGCGACGATTCCCGGCTGACCGATCAGCGCCGCACTCGGGAAATCACAGACATAGCAGCTGACCCGCCCGTTCTGGGTCGCCGTCAGGATATCCTCCTCATTCACCAGCTCCCCGCGGGCAAAGTTGATGATCCGCACCCCCGGCTTCATCTGCGCAATCGCCTCGGCGTTGATAAAGCCGGTCGTGTCCCGGGTCACCGGCACATGGATGGTAATCAGGTCGCACTGGCGGTAGAGATCGCTGAGGTTGACGCAGTGGACAACATTTCTGGATAGGTTCCATGCCGCCTCCACCGAGATATAGGGGTCATACCCAAAAACCTCCAGCCCGAGGTGGGTAGCGGTATTCGCCACCTTGACCCCGATTGCACCCAGACCGATGACACCCAGCCGCTTGCCGGCGAGCTCCGGCCCGACAAACCGGCTCTTTCCCTTTTCCACCAGTTTGCCGACTTCCGCCTCCCCCGCAAGGGTCGACACCCAGCTCAGTGCAGGGGCAATGTTGCGGCAGGCCAGCACCAAACCGGCAATGGTCAGTTCCTTGACCGCATTTGCATTCGCGCCGGGGGTGTTGAAAACCGCAATCCCCTGTGCGGTGCAGCGGTCAATCGGAATATTGTTGGTTCCGGCGCCCGCCCGCGCCACGGCAAGCAGCCCTTCGGGCAGCTCCATCTCCTTCATGTCTTGGCTGCGGACCAGAATCCCAGACGCCTCGGCCAGATCATCGGTCATCTGGAACAGGCTCACCGGCAGCCGCTCGATCCCCTTGGGGGAGATATTGTTCAAGGTCAGGATTTGATACATCTCGCTCACCCGTTCTCCTTTTCAAATTCGCGCATGAACTCGATCAGGGCGCGGACCCCCTCAATCGGCATCGCGTTGTAGATCGAAGCCCGCATCCCGCCCACAAGGCGATGTCCCTTGAGGTTGACAAGTCCCCGCTGCTCGGCTTCCTTGCAGAACTTCTTGTCCAGCTCGGCCGACGGGCTGGTAAAGGTGACATTCATAATACTGCGGAAGGGCTTCTCCACCGGATTGTTGAAAAAGCTCTGACTGTCGAGGTAGTCATAGAGCAGCGCGGCCTTTTCGTTGTTGCGCTTCTCCATCTCGACCAGACCGCCGACCTCTTCCTCAAGATATTGCAGCACCAGCCCCATCATATAAATGCACCAGCAGGGGGGCGTATTGTACATGCTGTCTGCGTCGATGATCGTCTTGTAGTTGAGCATCGTCGGCACATTGGGTGCCGCATGTCCGAGCAGATCCTCCCGCACAATCGCAACCGCCATCCCGGCGGGGGCGACATTCTTCTGTACCCCAAAATAGATCAGCCCGTACTTTGACACATCGGTCGGCCGGGAGAGAATGCAGCTGCTCATATCGGCGACCAGCGGCAGATCGCCGGTGTCCGGCAGGGTGGGATACCGTGTGCCGAAGATGGTATTGTTCTCGCAGATGTGCAGATAGCTGGCATTCTCGGTGCAGTGGATCTCGGACGGAATATAGGTGAAGTTGCGGTCCTTGCTCGAGGCGACAATATGGACCTTGCCGAACTTCTGCGCCTCCTCGGCGGCCTTTTTGGAGAAGTTGCCGGTCACGACATAGTCCGCCTCACCGGTCGTCATCAGGTTGAGCGGCACCATCGCAAACTGGGTGGAAGCGCCCCCCTGAAAAAAGCCGACTTTATAGTTTTCGGGGATCTCCAGCACCCGGCGCAGCCGCGCCTCGGTGTCCCGGATGATGGCGTCGTACACCGAAGATCGATGACTCATCTCCATCACCGACTGCCCACTGCCGTGGTAATCCAGCAGCTCATCCCGCGCCCGCTCAAGTACTGCCTGCGGCAGCATCGACGGCCCTGCGCTGAAGTTGTATACTCGCGCCATTGTTTCTCCCTCCATCTTTTTTGATTGCGCCCAGCCGGAAGTCTCCGGTGGGACGACAGCGCGCGTTCCAAAGCGATTCGGAACGCGCGCCTGTTGTATCTTCTATTTTACCGGATTTGAGAGAGAAAGAATACGGCAAAACTGCAAGAAAACCATCTCAAAAACCTTTTCTTTTTTTGATAGACCTACAAATGTTCTTGTGTAAAATACACTTATTGTTATTTTTTCTCTTTTTTACCTTTTTCTTATTAAAAAAGTCCGCGCCCTGCCATAAAGGCAAGACGCGAACAAACCCCAGACAGAATAAAATTTGCACTTGGTCAGAGGGCTCAACCCTTCAAGCTCTGGTCCATCTCACCGAGCATCCGAACCACATTAGGGGTCCAGTCATCCTGATTCGCTTTCGCCTGCAGGAAGGTGCGGATCAGATCCGGTGCAAGCCACTCCCCTACAATTTTTTCCCCGATGCACATCACCTGAACATCATCGTGCTCCACTGCTTGGTGCGCACAGTGGACATCGTGAATCATCGAGGCACGGATGCCCGGGATTTTATTGCAGGCAATAGAAGCTCCCACTCCGGTACCGCAGAACATGATTGCACGCTCGGCAGTGCCGTCGAGTACAGGCTGGCAGACCTTGCGCGCAATTTCCGGGAAATAGACCGGCTTGCTGTTGTCATAGCAACCGTGATCCACCACCTCATATCCCCAGCTGCGGATTAGATCCAACATCTTCATCTTGAGCTGAAACCCTGCATGATCGCTTCCTACCGATACAACCATTATCTTTTTTCCTCCCTTTTCGACGAATCCTTCTTCCCGGACACCATTTTGCCCAGATATGCCTCCAGCACCTTCGGATCCTGCAAAAGATCGGCAGACGCTCCCTCTGCCGTGATTCTGCCCCGTTCAAGGATATACGCGCGATTGGAAACCTTGAGCGCAAGGCGGGCATTCTGCTCCACCATCAAAATCGGCACACCACTTTGGTTGATCTCAACGATCTTTTCAAACAGTTCTTCTACCACGATCGGTGCAAGGCCCATACTGGGCTCATCGAGCATCAGCAGCTTGGGCTGCCCCATCAGTGCGCGCCCGATCGCCAACATCTGCTGCTCTCCGCCGCTCATGCTCCATGCCAGCTGCTGGCGGCGTTCCTTGAGCCGAGGAAAGGTCTCATACACCATTTCCAGTTCCTTGCTGTTATCCCCCGGGCGAAGCCGAAGCCCCTTTCCCGCAACAGTGCCCACCAAGAGATTTTCCTCCACCGTCAAACCGGGAAAAACATGCCGACCCTCCGGGACCTGCAGCAGTCCCATACGGGCAATCGAGGCCGCTTTCTCTCTCAGGATCTCCTTGCCGGCAAACTCGATGCTCCCTCTTGCGGTCACCGTGCCCGAGATGCTGTTGAGCAGCGTTGTTTTGCCCGCGCCGTTCGCGCCGATCAGCGCAACCATCTCTCCTTTGCCGACCTGAAGGCTGATTCCGTGCAGCGCCTCAATGCTCCCGTAATGGGAGACCAGATTCTCAATTTTCAGCATCGCTGTCACCTCCTCCAAGATAAGCCCGAATAACCTCCGGGTTGCTCTGGATCTGCTCCGGTGTGCCGGTTGCAATCTGGGTACCGAAGTTCAGCACGGTGATGCGGTCACAGACGCTCATCACCAGTTCCATCGAGTGTTCGATCAGCAAAACGCCGATTCCCTTTTCAGTAGCATATTGGATCAGTGCGCTGACATACTCTGCCTCTCGATTGTTGAGACCAGCCGCCGGCTCATCCAACAGCAAAATTTGCGGCTGACTGAGCAGTACACGGACCACCTCGAGCAACTTTTGCTGTCCGTATGCGAGTTTGCTGACCGGGTCACTCAGGTTAATCCCCTCAAGTCCCGCACAGGCCAGCAGCCGCGGCAGTTCTTTGGCGAGATCGACTTTCTGTATCCCCCGTTTGCGGGCGGCCATATCGCTGCCGGTGATGCCGTTGGTCAATACGTCGCATCGATCCAGCAGATGCGGGTGCTGGAAGGTTCTCCCAATCCCCTCCAGCGCTCTCTTATAGGTGGGCTGATGGGTGATCTCCCTGCCGTCGAACAAGATCTTGCCCCTGCTGACCGGATATACTCCGGTGATCAGATTGATCAGGGTTGTTTTGCCCGCACCGTTGGGTCCGATTAGCCCGACGACCTCGCCGCTGTATATCTCAAGTTGAATATCCTGTGCGGCAGTCACACCGCCAAAATTTTTGCAGACGTCAACGAGAACCAGCTTTGGCTTTTTTTCTGCGTTCGCAAATGCGTTCATACAGCGCCTTTCCTCCTCCCAAAATGCCCTCCGGCTGGAAGATCATCAGCAGGATAACCCCCACACCATAGATGAGCTGCATGTAGTCCTGCAGCGAGCGGAAGCCCTCTTGTAAAATTGTGATTACACAGGTGCCGATCAGCGCGCCCGCAGGGGAAATCGTCCCGCCGATCATGATCATAATCAGATAGATGGTCGACTGATTATAGGTAAAGCTCTGATAACTCAGATATCCCGAGAGCGAGGCGTGCAAAGCACCCGCGGCGCCGCACAGTGCCCCTGAAATTGCAAACGCGATGCTTTTTGTCAGCAGACTGTTAATGCCCATGCTGTCGGCGGTCATCTCGTTATCGCGGATTGCCATAAACGCCCGCCCCAGAGATGACCGGAACAGCAGGCCAATCAGCACCGTCGCGACGATGCAGACCACCAATACGATGTAAAATTTGCTCTGCTCGGTTGTTGCCTGCCATCCGAAAAAGGTGAAGGTCGGAATATTTTTCATGCCGACCGCACCGCCGGAAAAAGGCTCCCAGTTCATAAACACCCCGTTGAGGATGGTCATCAAACCGATTGACGCAAAGGTGAAATAATACTGTTTCAACCGGAAGAAGGCAAATCCCAGCACGAACGCGAGCAATGCAGTGCCGGCGATTGCCACCACAAAGGCAGTCAGGGTTCCGCCGCCGGTTTTGAGCAGAATATTTCCTGCAAGATAGGCGCCTACTCCCCAGAGACCGGCCTGTGCAAAGGAGTTCTGCCCGCACAGTCCAAGAAGCACATAGACGCTCAGCACACAAAGATAAGAGATCATCGCAACACTGATCACATGAACGGTATAGACCGAGGTTGCCACCGGAGCCAGCGCCAACAGCAGGGCAAATGCTGTCATTGCCATCGCTGAAACCGGATTTTTTTTGCTTTTTTGCAGCATTTTTGACCCTCCATTACGCTTTTTCCTGAATCTTTTCCTTAAAGAGCCCACGAGGACGGAACATCAAGAACGCGATCAGAACAACATAGATCAGGACCAGCTGATAGGTGGAGGAAATATAAGCACCGCCGAACTGTTCGACCAACCCGACAATCAGCCCTCCGATAATTGCACCCGGAACGCTGCCGAATCCACCAATGACGATCGCCGCGAATGCTTTTGAGCCGGCAGTTGCTCCCATGGTATTGCTCAGGAAAAAGATCGGCGCAAGCAGCCCGCCGCAGATTCCGGTCAACGCTGCGCTCAAAAAGAAGGTCAATCCAATAGACACAATCACCGGAATTCCAACCAGCGAGGACATATACTGATCCTGCGCGGTCGCCTGCAAAATGTTGCCGACAAAGGTCTTTTCCAGCAGAAGGTAAACGAGCAGCATGAGCAGCAGCGCTATCCCGATAATCGCCACATACTGCCACTGGATTGTAGCGCCTGCCACTGTGACGGATCCTTCCTTTACCTTATCCAAGGATAGCGGAATCGAACCCCAGATCAGACGTGCCCCCTCTTTCAAAACGATGGAGGCTCCCATTGCACTGACAATAATCGCCTTTGCCTGTGCACCGCGCAGCGCCCAATAAGAAGTTCGCATAAAGATCACTCCGATCACTCCCATACAAAGGGAGGCGAGGATCAGCGACAAGACAATATTCAATCCCAACATCTGGTTAAAGGTATAGGCGAAATAGCCGCCAAACATCAAAAAGTCTCCCTGTGCGAAATTCATGATGCCGACCGCACGGAAAATCAGCACCATCCCCATTGCGATCAGGCCATAAACGATGCCCACCGCGATGCCGGATACCAAAAGTTGTACGATCATTTTTTCCACTCCTTCTGATTCCCACCGCCAAATCGGCGCAAAAAGCGGGCCGGCCAGCATCGGCACGGCCCGCATAACGGCGATAACTTAATTTCAAAAAAAGTCCGTCAGATCTCAGCCGGTGGTAATCTCTTTAATAATCGTCGGGACCTGATTTTGCACCTGAACGATCAGTCCGCCCAGTCCGCAGTTGCCGCGGCGGCTGCAGTCATAGGTCGTGATCGCGCCCTCGTAGTCGGTCAGTTCCAGCATCGCATCACGCACTGCTGCACGATCGGTCGTTCCGGCATTTTTGATTGCCTCGCAGATCACATAGACATGGTCACGGACCTGAGCGGCTGCTTTGGCGCAGTCCTCATCGTAGGTTTCGGTGTATTTCTGAGAGAACGCCGCGCCGAGCGGATTCGGGGTATTGGGCACCCAAGCCGTCACACTGTAAACATCATTGATCGCGTCGCCCGCAAGGTCGATTGCAATGGGATCACCAAACGCATTGGAGCCAAATACCGGCTTATCAATCCCCATATCCCGGGTCTGCTGGATGATGATCGCCGCTTCGGTGTACAGGCAAGCCATAACGAGCGCGTCGGAATCATTCTCCGCCGCCTGTGTCAGCTGTGCGGTAAAGTCCTTGGTGCCGCTGGTGTAGGAGATCACATCATCCACCGTGCCGCCCAGCTCCTCAATCGCGTTCTTGAAAAGATTTGCCTGATCGGTGGACGCCGTCTCGGTATCATGGATAATGGTAAAGCTCTTTGCCCCAACTTCATTGTACGCGTAATCCATCAGGGCCGCGCAGAGGGTGGAGTCGCAGGCGCGCAGCTGGAACATCCACTCGCTCTCCTCGCAGGTCGTCTGCAGCGTCGGGCTGGACCCCTGTCCGGTGGTCAGAATCTGTGCAGATTCCGCCGACCCGGCGATTGCAATATTGTCATTGGAGTTGTCCGGTCCGATAATCGCCACAACATCGTCGTCCGCCGCAAGTTTCAGATAAGCATTGGTCGCGCCGACATCGGTGCCCAGAGAATCTTGAATTTCGATCTTGATCTGTTTGCCCAGCACGCCGCCTGCATCGTTGATCTCCTGCTCAACAATCGCCGCCGCATTGGAGGCATAGCTTCCCTCGCTGGCACGGTCGCCGCTGAGGGGCACTGTCAGCCCAATCTTAATGACATCCGAGGATCCTCCTCCACAGCCGGTAAGGGATGCGGCCAGAAGCATTGCTGCTGTCAGACATACAAGGATGCGCTTTTTCATACTTTTTCCTCCTATATCGCTTTGCCTCTTTTCAATTTGAAAACGTTTACATTTTTCTGATTAAAAAAATGCTCTTTCCCATTTCGTTTCTATTTAATTGGTTAAATATTCCAAATAAATAAATTTTTCCGATTTGGTATTCAGCTTTTTGTGTATTTCTAAAATGTATACGTTTTCTTACTGAGTTAATCATATTCTTCTACGTCATTTTTGTCAATGTGTTTTTTCATTTTTGAACTATTTTTGTGTAATATATCTCATTATTACTTTTCTTTTTTATTGATTGTGCGGATATCCTTCATCAAAGCATCTTTTTATCTTGCCTGTTACCTTAATTTATTGTATGATGCATTTGTAAACCTTTTCACGGAGGCGGTACTATGGCAAACGCAACAATTAAAGATGTTGCCCGCCGAGCCGGTGTCTCAATCGCCACCGTCTCCCGGGTATTGAACAAAAGTGCTGCCGTGCGGGATGATCTGGTGCAACGGGTCAACCAAGCGATTGAGGATCTCGGATATTATCCCAATTCCATCGCGCGCACCCTCAAAAACGACAATTCCAAAACCGTGGGCTTTGTCGTTTCCGATATAGCAAATGAGTTTTTTTCCGGCATGGTGCGTTCGGTGGAGGACGTGCTCAACCGTCATGGATACAATCTTTTTGTCTGCTCCACCGACGGGGACCGCACCCGGGAAAGTTCTTATCTCTCCCTACTGCGGGAAAAACAGGTGGACGGCATTATCATCAATGTGAGCGGCAAAAATGACGAACTGATTACAAACATCAGCAATCAACTGCCGGTGGCATTATTCAGCCGAAAAGTTCCCTGTGCCAATTTCCGGGGAGACTTTGTGGACAATGATAACTTCTCCGGCATTGTGGCACTGACCAATCATCTGCTCGAACTCGGGCATCGCCGTATCGGATTGATCAACGGTCAATCCTATTTATCCACCGCAACCGAACGTCTTGAGGGCTTTCGCAGTGCAATGCGCACTGCCGGCATCACAGTAGATGAGGAGTATCCCTATCTCTACAATGGCAACTTCAACCGGGTTTCTTCCGGCGGAGACGGCGCCAAAGCGCTGTATGAAAAAGGAGCCACAGCGCTGATCGCCGCAAATAACCTTTTGGCACTGGGCGCGTTGCAATTTTGCCATGAGCAGCATCTTCTATTGCCTGAACAGCTGTCCCTGTGTTGTTTTGGCCGAATTTCCAATCTGGATCTTCTCTATATTCGACCCACCTGCATCGAGCAGTACCCTGCCGCAATGGGGGCCCGGCTGGCCGAACTGATTATTGAACGGATCGAATCCAAAAACACCTTGCTCAACCGCGAGATTCGTTTTCCCACGCTGCTCCTGCCGGGCAATGGCACAGGCGCTCCCCGAGCTGACAGTCTTTCTTGAATCGATTCCCTGTCCAGCAAAAAAAACATCCTGCTGTTTTAAGAACAAACAGCAGGATGTTTTTCTATTCCAATTCAATGATGTCCGCCATTGTGGTGTCCGCCATGATGCTCTTCTTTCCGCGGCGCGCAAAACGGCTGTGAAGAGCAGACCGCCCCGTTGCACCGGTCGCAAACCCCGCCGCCGTCTTCACCCAAAAATCCCGCGCAGCCGATATTGCCGGTCTGTGTCGGCTGCACAGTCTCAGCCTTTGTCACAGGCAGATCCTCCGATGGTGTCCCCCAAAGTGCCGCCGCCGTTCCAATCGGAATCAGCAGCACCGCCGCCAAACCGATCAGACATCTTTTCGCATTTCGACGAAATCGGATCCCCCATTTTTCTATCTTTCTCTATCGGAGCTGCTCACTCCAACAAAACCGCCGGCGAGCCGGGCACCCGCACCGCCGTATAATAGAGCAAGCTTCCCTTTTTATAAGAGACCTCAATCTTGTATTTGTAAATACCCGGTACCGTCGGGGTCAGGATCTCGTCCCCATAAAGCTCGATATAATTGGTATCAGATAACCCATCTGCGCGGGAAACCTTCATTGAAAGGTAGTTCGGATCACTCATCACGATCACAAGCTGGGTGTTCGGCGTCACATCCAGCGGTGCAAGCGGCACATCCCCCGCCTCATCCGACAGCGCCGGCCCGCGCACCGTTCGGGTGATATAGTTCCACTCAAAATCTGCCCGAATAACATTGAGTTTGGCGTAGCCCACAGAGGCCTCAATCAGCGGCATAGTATTTTCCGGGTCGGTTGAATCAAGGGTCTCCTTGATCAGCAGGCTTGCCACAGCAGCCGCTCCGATCAGCAGCGCTGCAAATACTATTTTCAGCAGCGCGCGTCCCTTGCCCCTCATCACCCAGCCTCCTCTGTGTTTCGGCTGTCCGCGTCTTTGGCGGACCGATCTTTTTTCCATTATATACGATACCGCAGCAAAAATCCACCACTGCCGCAAAATGCGGCATTTCTCCCGTACCAATTCACATAAAATAGGGGAAGACTCTTTTTCGCGAAAGGAAGATCGCCATGTCCTGCACCTTTGAAATCTCCCCATCCCGTCAGATTCCGCGCCGGCTGCTGAAAAAGGATCTCGCCGCCTTCCGTGCGCTGCAGAGTCAAACGCTGCCCGCAGCCGCCCGCCTGACAGAAGCCGAACTGAGTGATGCAATGACCCTAGGGGAGCTGTGGGGGGTCTTTCTCGGAGACCGAATGATTGCCGCCTTGGCTCTTCTGCCGATGGATGCCCCCTGTCGTCCCTGTCTTGCCCCTGCAAAGCTCGCGGAAGAAAAGCTCTGCGGTCTGGTCGGCCCCGCCCAGACCGCTCTGCTCTGGGCCCCCGCCGCGGATCCCTCCCTGTGCGGTTTAGATGCCGCGAATGCCCTGCGCATCCTTCTGGAATCCGCCATTCGCCGGGCGGAAATTTTAGGGCTTGACAACGGCATCGCAGCGGCCGTCCCGGTGTGGGGCGCCCTTTTGTCCGGGCTATTTCAATGCGAACTTCGGCTGACCGGATTGCGCCCGCTGCTGCGCCTGTGCGCCTGCTATCTATTCACCCTTGCGCCGGCTGACAATATTCTTTATAATAAAGAACATCAACTGCGCATCGCCCCCTCCGACACCAAGCTGTTGGGACGCCGGTTGGAGGAAGGGTGGTTCGCTGTGGGCTATGCGGAAGGGGAGCTGCTGCTGGCCCGCCCATCACAGGAGGATACGAGATGAAGCTGGTCATTCTGGACTCTTATGCATTGCGGGAGGGAGATCTTGACTGGAGCGGCCTGCGCGCGCTGGTCGATGAGATGGTCGAGTGGCCCCGCACTCCGTATGAACAGGCAATCGAGCGGATCGGGGACGCCGAGCTTGTCGTGGTCAACAAGACCTATATTGATGACCCGATACTGGACGCCTGTCCCAATCTGCGCTGGATCGGGCTGACCTCAACCGGGACAGACAACCTCGACGCCGCTGCTTGCCGCCGTCACGGCGTCCCTGTTGCAAATACGCCGGATTACTCGACCGATGCCGTTGCACAGCATGTCTTTTCGCTTCTGCTCTCGATCTGCCAATGCCCCGAGCGGTACTACCGCGCCATCAAGGGCGGCTGCTGGCAGACCGATATCCGGCCGGAATACGGCATCACTCCGCAGTGGGAGCTGGCCGGAAAAACCATCGGCATCATCGGCTATGGGCACATCGGCCGCAGGGTGGCGCGAATTGCGCAGGGCTTTGGGATGCAGGTATTGGTCAACACCCGGACGGTGCGCCCCGAATACGCATCTGACGGCGTCACCTTTCTGCCTCTCGACGAGCTGCTGTCATCCAGCGATATTGTGACACTGCATTGCATTGCGACCGACGAGACCCGCGGGATGATCAACGACGCGGCATTGGCCAAGATGAAACCCGGTGCCGTCCTGATCAACACCGCACGCGGTGCGCTGGTAGAAGATGCTGCCGTGGCCCGGGCGCTGCACAGCGGCCATCTGGGATTTTTCGGCGCAGATGTGGTCAGCGTCGAGCCGATCCGCCCGAACAATCCGCTGCTGGGATGTGACAACGCGCTGCTCACCCCGCACATCGCTTGGACAACTGCGGAATCGCTTGCCCGGCTCTCAGCCGTTATGGCCGAAAATCTGCGCAGTTTCCTCGCCGGAAAGCCGCAAAACATCGCCAACTGACTATATTGCCGACCAGTTCATTTTTGCATTTTGAGAAGAACAACGGCCTTTGCCTTTTTTCCGGCAATGCTGTTGTTTTTCTTTTCTCCAAGCATCAGAAAGCCGCTTTGGTCACCGGCCCATGCGGAGGGATACGGCTTTTTCCCTGGACTTTTGGGCATCTTTCTGATAGAATAGAGAAAAGACTTTTTATTGCGGCGCCGCATGCCCTTTACGGCTTCGCTTTTCACTTTTGACCACCGAATGGGGAAGATAAAACAATGCCTACTTTTATTGATATGTTCGCGGGTGCCGGCGGCTTCAGCGAGGGATTTCTGCAGGCGGAGGTGGGCGAAAAGCATTTTGACTTTCTTTTGGCCAGCGATATCAACTCGACCTGTGAAGTTACCCATCGAATGAGGTACAACCGTCAGCTGGGACTGTCGACTGCTTTTTTGACCAAGGACATCTCCGACCCGGATTTTATCGAGACCCTCTGCGCTGTGCTGGAACGGCGATTTGGCAGCACCGATGTCGACGTCGTCGCCGGCGGCCCGCCCTGCCAGTCCTTCAGCCTTGCCGGGGAGCGTCGAAAAAATGATAAAAAAGACGATCTCTTCTCCTATTACCTCAAGGTAATCGGCGCCCTTCGCCCCAAATACTTTGTTATGGAAAATGTCTTTGGAATTTTGACCAAGGACGGCGGCAGGATCCGGGAGAGGATTCTCGACGAAATTCGCAATCTCATCGACCCCGGGATGCTCGCCCGCTTTCTGCGCCGCTGTCAGGAACTCTCGGTTCGCAGCAAGATCCCGCCGCAGCAGCAGGACGCCTTCTCCTTCTCGGTGCAAATTTTACAGCTCTATCTCGAGCAGGAGGCCGCAATCCGCCGGCGGAGAGAGGATTATATTTCGGTATTGGAAGAACTCGGACAGGCGCGGCTTTCCCCCAGCCAGTTTGATTTTGCCCGCAATGCGCTTTTAGAGGGCAAAAATGACCTGCCGAATCCCGCGCTCTCCGCCTTCTGCAACGGCCTGTCAGAGCTCTTTGTCGAGGGCTTCCGCAACAACAAGGAGATTCCGGAAGAACAGAGGAATGTCATCCGTCAGGCGCTGCAGCTGATTGCCCGGCAGCATTCCCTTGACTGGGCAAGCAGGCGGATCAAGCAGCTGATCAACGCCGCACAGCTCAACCGGAGCGCCTATAAGGAGCAGTTCGACCGAATCACCGACCAGCTGCAGCCGGAGGAGATCTTCCGGATCGCACTCGCGCAGTGCGATCTGCTTCTCAACGCTCACCCGGGTGAAAAGGCCGCCCGCGCAACCAGACAGGTCCAGCTCGCCCTCACCATCCTGCAGGAAGGTCCTTTTGCCTCCCTGCAGCGAATCCTGCAACTGGCTCAGGCCCACTGTGATCCCTCCGCTGCCGATGCGTTGACCCAGCTGGCCGACAAGGTTGCGCTCTATCGGATTGACAAGGCGCTGGTGCTGAACGCCTCCGACTACGGCGTGCCCCAAAATCGGGTGCGGGTGGTCTTTGTCGGCTGCCGCAACGACCAGCCGCTCATCACCAGTATTCCTCCCACCGTCACCGAATCGCAGAAGGTCGGGGTGGCAGAGGCGATCGGGGATCTGAATTTTATCGGCATCGGCGACCATCCGCTGGACTATGACGAGGCCTTTGCCGCACAGTTTGCCGATACCCCGCAGGGTTCGATCCGCCGGACGGTGGACGGCGTGCCGGCGGCGCTGGCCGGCGATCAGACCTGCCGCAGCTATGCCCAGTGGAGCCGGATTGGCCGTCTCAATCCCAAGCGGTTCCCTGCACTGCAGCAAAAGCTGCTCGCCTATACGCCCGCCAATCAGCCGGAAGAGATCGATGAGGGACAGATGACTTTTGCCCGTCTGCACAACCACGAGACCTCCAAACACAGCGAGGAGGTACAGGCCCGGTACGCGCTGATCCGCAGATACGGGGACTACGCCAAAGCCAAGGAGCAGGAACCGAACAACCCGCTGCTGCGGACGAACAAGCGCAATTACGCCTGTCTTCAGGCTGATCGCCCCAGTCCGACGGTCATGACCCTGCCCGATGATTTTGCCCATTATGGGGCCAACCGCTCTCTGACTGTGCGAGAGATGGCCAGACTGCAATCCTTCGACGACAGCTTCGTCTTTCAGGGCAAGCGGACCACCGGCGGCGACCGGCGCAAGTTGGAGACGCCGCAGTATACGCAGGTCGGCAACGCCGTCCCTCCCCTAATGGCCCGCGCCATTGCGCTCGAAATCCTCAAAAATATCCGATAATGCAGGACAGCGCCGCTCCAAATTGCGCAGCGGCGCTGTCCTTTTTTGCAAATTGTCTTTCTGTCGGGGTCTCTGCTACAGCTTCAGCGTCTCCATCCTTCCAAACAGTTCTCCGCGCCGGCGGCTGCGGATCCGCCATGCATTCCCTTGGTTCTTACCGCTGTATTTTCCCGAGGGGGTCGTATATCCGCGCCAGTCGTAGACAACTCCGCCCTCCTTGATGAGGGAGAGGAAGGTCGCAAAGCGCGGCGCGCGGGAAAACTCAAATTTCTCATATCGAAATTGTCCCATCTCTCCCCGCATCCGGCTGGAAGCCGTCACCCAGATCGTGGCGGGATGTTTCTGGTACAGCTCTTGCTGCAACACATCAAAGGACCAATACGCCGTCATCACATCCTGCGCTGCGCCCTCTCGCCGGCGCAGCTCCACCCTGTGCGCCTCCTCGTTGACCTTGAGGTAGAACCCTCGTCCATTTTGCGGCGCGAGCTCTGATCCCACCGTGATGTAAAGGCTCCTGCAGCCGGGATGCTTATCGGAGTTATACCCGTAATACCGTGCAAAGGCGGAGACCCTTTTTTCATCCTCCGGCTCATAGGATGCAATCGGCGTGCCTTCAAACTCGGGACGCAGGGTAAAGAGGGTATCCATCGTCCGTCCCTTTTTTGCCTTGATCTCAATCTCCCCTTTATAATCTGCCTGTGTCTTGTTGTTGGTCTGAATCCCGAGCAGTCCTTCCAGCGTATCGCCGACATCCTTGGGGGAAATCTTGCCGGGACCTTTGCTGTTGTCATAATATCCACCCGCGCGAATCCGCCGCAGCTGCGGGAGGAGTTCTCTTAGGCATCGCAGCGTCCGATCCTCCCCCAGCTGCTGCCGCAGCTGTTCTTCCGAGGGGAAATGATGGGTTAAGTTGAAAAGCAAAATCTGCTTTTCTCCCGCTCGCTCTGCAACGGTAAAATAGAGCAGATCCCCCTCGGACACAAGCCCCAGTCTCGCTTTTTTCCCAATCGTCTCGATCGAAAAGCGCCGATCCCCGCGCCGATTTGCCACACGATAAAATCGCAGCCGGACTGTCTGCGCCCCCTCCTCAAGCAGCAGAAGGGCCCTGCGGTCAATGCCGTTCTCCCCGCCATGTGCAAGGCGTGCATAATCCACGATTCCCTCCTGCAGCAGCAGGTCCCGCAGCAGGCCGCCGGCGTCGAGGTTGTTCTTATCAATCATCGTGAAGGTCAATCTGATCAGCGCATAATCCGTGCCCTGATAGCGCTGGATCTGATGGATCCGCTCCATCTCATCCGGATAGGGAATAAAGATCATGCCTCCCGCCTCCTCATCAAATTTTCCAGTTCGCATTCCACCGACCGGGCAATGCGGTATAAAGTCGTCATCCGCGGATTTTTCAGCCTGCCGTTCAGCAGTTTGCTGACCGTGGAGGGATCAAGACCCACTCTAGCCTGCAGCGCAGCCTGACGCAGCCCCTTTTGCGAGAGCACACGCCGGACATTCGCCGCAAAGATCGGCAGCAGATCCGTCTCGGAAAACGGCTTTTTCTCCGGCTGTTCCTGAAAAAAGCGGCCACAGACCGCCGGCAGTTCCAGATTTAACGCCCGGCAGAGAGAAAGGGCGCTTTCAAAGCGAAGATCATGGGCGCCGTCTTCCAGAGAGGAGAGTTCCTCCCTGTCATAGCCGGAACACGCCGCAAGCTGTAACAGCGTCATTCCCCGGTGCAGACGTCCGGCACGGAGATTACTTCCCAATACCCGCAGAAAGTCATCTGTCTCCGGCTTCATGTGTCTCCCCCCTTTCTCTTATCTTTAGTATAACATATTAACCAGTATTAAATTTGTTTATTTCCATCATTTTGTATTTTTTATAATTGAAAAAATATACATTTTATTGAAATAATTACTGCATTTTTTCTTTTTTGTGTTATAATAATTCAAATTAAATCGAATTGGAGGAATAAAGTATGCAGATTGCGCCTTTTGCGGTAGAGGAATGGATGAACCGATATGAGACACAGGCGCGCTGCAACATTGCCGAGACGTGTGTGGACTCCATCTCACTGGATGAATTACTCGCGCTCTGTCAGCAGCCGCGCCAAGCATTTCTGGACCAGCTGGCCAAACGGCCGCTGACCTATGGGGATATTGTGGGCTCCCCTGAATATCTGGAGGGGGTCTGCAGTCTCTACCGCACCATTCAGCCGCAAAACATCCTTTCCACCCACGGTGCTGCGGGTGCAAACCATCTGCTTTTTTACTCCCTGATTGAGCCGGGGGACCGGGTTATCTCGGTGACCCCAACCTATCAGCAGCTCTACTCGATCCCGAGCTCCTTCGGTGCAGAGGTCGTCCTGCTGCCGCTGCGGCCGGAGGAAGGATGGCTGCCGAATCTCGACGCGTTGCGCCGGCTCGCCGCGGATGGAGCAAAGATGATCTGCATCAATAATCCCAACAATCCCACCGGAGCATTGATGGAGGATTCTCTTCTGGAGCAGATTGTCGAGATTGCCCGGTCGGCCGGGGCCTATCTGCTCTGCGATGAGGTCTACCGCGGGCTCAATCAGGACGGCAGCAAGACGGCGTCGGTCGCCGATCTCTATGAAAAGGGAATCAGCATCGGCAGTATGTCAAAGGTCTTTTCGATGGCGGGGCTTCGTCTGGGGTGGATTGCCACGCGGGACAAAGCGGCTTTGGATGCCTGTCTCTCCCATCGGGATTACAGCTTGATCAGCTGCGGTATGCTCGATGAACAGATCGCGGCGCTGGCACTCGCAAACAAGGAAAAACTCCTTGAGAGGAACATCGCATTGATTCGGGAAAACCTCAGGATCCTGCTCGACTGGGCCGCAGAGGATCCGCATTTTTCGCTTCTGCCGCCCAAAGCGGGTACCACCGCTCTGGTTCAGTACGATCTCGCGCCGGAATCGGTGGATTTTTGCCGCGGCCTGTTGGAGCAAGCCGGTGTTCTGGTGGTTCCGGGCGACTGTTTTGGGCAAAAAAAGAGCTTTCGGATCGGCTATGCCTGCGCCGCCGATGTGCTGCGGGACGGCCTGCGACTGCTGTCCGCTTATGCCCGGACAGTTTAAAGCCGCTTGACACCCCGCATTTGCCCGCGCTATAATGAAACCAGTGCAAAACCGCTGATTGAGAAGAGTACGCCCGTACCCTCCCCCCAAAAGAGAGCTGCCGGTGGTGAAAATGCAGTGCGGGGACCCGGGCCGAATGGGCTCATGAGGGCGGCCCGAACCGGTTTTAGCCGCAGTAGGCGCCGACGGCAAGCCCGGCCGTTATCCCGGGACGCATATCATAAAACCGTATGCGGGCGGCCCGAGGGTGGCAGAATACAGAGCGTGATCGTGCCCTGTGTCCCAAGGTGGGACGCAGGGCATGTTTTTTACCCTGCCGCCGGTGTACACGGCAAGAAGGAGTATGAGGGAATATGGAAGGAAAAAAGCGAATTCTGACAGGGGACCGTACCACCGGCAAGCTGCATCTGGGACATTATGTCGGCAGTCTGAGCAATCGTGTCCGGCTGCAGGACAAGTACGACAGCTTTATCCTACTGGCCGATATTCAGGCGCTGACCACCCATTTTGAGAATCCGGATCTGATCCGCGGCAGCATCTATGACGTTGCGATCGACAACCTGTCGGTCGGGCTTGACCCCGAGAAGATCACCCTTGTCCAGCAGAGCCAAATTACCGCGATTGCCGAGCTGACCGAGATCTACTCGCTGCTGGTCACCGTCAACACACTGCGCCACAACCCCACCATCAAGAGTGAGGCCGCCGCTTACGGCTATGACGACCTGACCATCGGCTTTTTGGGGTATCCCGTGAGCCAGACGGCGGACATCACCTTCTGCGGTGCGCATCTGGTACCTGTGGGAGAAGATCAGCGCCCCCATCTCGAACTGGCCCGCAAGATCGTGCGCCGGTTCAATGATCTGTATGGCGAGACCCTGACCGAGCCGGAGATTCTGCTGAGCGACTGCCCGCGTCTGGCCGGCCTTGACGGCAACGCCAAGATGGGCAAGAGTCTGGGCAACGCGATCTATCTGTCGGACGATGCGGCTACCGTCGAGAAGAAGGTCCGCAGCGCGGTCACCGATCCCGGACGGATCACCGCCAAGGATCCGGGCAACCCCGATATCTGTGTCGTCAACCGGTATCACGCGGTCTTTAACAAGGAGGAGCACGACGAGATCTGCGCCAGCTGCCGGGCGGGCACCATTGGCTGCGTCGCCTGCAAAAAGCGGCTGGCGGCCGCACTCAATCGGATGCTCGATCCGATTCGGGAGCGCCGCGCCTATTACGAAGCGCATCTCGATGATGTGCGCCAGATTATTCAGGCCGGCAGCGACAAGGCCAACCGGATCGGCAATGAGACGATGCGTCAGGTCAAGGATGCCATGCGGCTGAGCCTGTAATTTTCCTTCAAAAAGTAGTCTGTATCAAAAGAGAGGGCCGATTTGATATCGGCCCTCTCTTTTATTTTTCTAAAAAGCGGTACGGCAGCACGGTTCTATTCTTCCGCCCCACTGCTTGCCGTATTTTCCTCATCTCCCGAAAGGTCCGCCTTTGCGAGTTCCGCATCGGTGGGCGCACTCAAATCCAGCTTCAGCGGCGCATACCACTCAACCGCCTCCGGATCTTCGACCAGTTCATAGCTCTCCCAGACCTTGGCGCCCTCCGCCTCAAACGCGTCTCCCCGCATCTCCCAGAGCACCGAAGGCCGGAGTGCTTCAAAATCCTCCTGCGTCTCCCAATTCGGCAGACGGTGGAAAAGGAGGATAAACTGCTCATCCTCATAAATGCCAAAACCGCCCACCGGCACCTTGGCCACCTGCTGGGCCAGCGCCGCATTGTCGTCGGATGCATTCTTGGCAAGATAGGTGGAGAAGAGATAATCCTCCTCGGTCAGATTTTCGGTTGAAGAAAATCCCCCGATCTGGTAGGACTGCTCAACCGCCGGCGCACAGAGTGCGCCAAAATCACTCTCCGGACGCATTTCATCCATCGTATCCTGTGCCAGCTGCTCCAGCTCTGCGCGCTGCTCCTCCCCGAGCAATTCCCCGTCCGCATCAAAGCAGGGAAGCTGGACATATTCGATCAGCAAAAACTCCTCATCCAGATAGCGCTGGATCTCCTCGTCGGTCAGGTCGGCGCAATACTGCTCAAACAGTTTCTCCATCCGTGCGGCGGAGCGCTGAAATTCCGCATAGCTCTCCCGGTCCACCCCATTGCGAAGATAGACCGCTCCCGCCGACTGCCATCCCTGCGTGATCTGCTGTTGCAAAGACGTCTCTTCCGCATCACTCAGGGCCAGTCCCGCCGCGTCAAATGCCTGAGTATAATACCGCCATTCCCGCAGCAGGGTCTTTGTATTGTCGTTGATCCATTCCGGCACCGACATTCCATCAATGGTATCGGTGACCGAGGCCGCACGGGAGGATGCCTCCAGATAACTCTGGATCTGGTACATCCGGTAGAGCGACGGCGACACGCTCTGCCCGTCTACCGTCAGCACCACATCAAACTGTTTTTCGCCGCATCCGGCCAGCGACCAGACGCCGGCCAGCAACACTGCCACAACGGCAAGGGATTTCAGCTTCAAGCAAGGATCACCCCACAAAACTGGTAACAAAATAGTTACAGATCAATTTTATTATATCGCATTTCTGCCGTGTTTGTAAAGGAGCGACCGAGAAAGTTTCATCGGGCAAGCGTCTCCTCTCCCCGCCAGAATCTTGCCGAAAAAAGCGGAAACGGACGGCGCCTTTTGCGCGCATCCATTTCCGCTTTGGGTGACTTTGATGATCTTTCTGTCTTTTGTCCTTATTTTTTGGGGTCTGTCAGCAGATCAAACACCCTGCGCATCACCTGAATCGGCTTTTCTCCCTCCTTGACCCGCACGGCAAGATAGGGTTTCGAGCTGTGGTCCAGTTTGATCCGTCCGGGCATCGCCCGAATCAGCGGTGTGAGATCCTGCCGTTCCAGACGGTCGGAGTACATCAGCAGGGTATCCCGGCGCTGGCCGATCTCATAGATGCCAAGATTTGCGGCTACAATCCGGATCAACGAGATGTCTACAAGGCCGCGCACCGCCGCCGGCGGCTCCCCGTAGCGGTCATCCAGTTCATCCAGCACATCGTCGGCGTCCGCCTGCGTCTCGATCGCGGCAATCCGCTTATACGCCTCAATCCGGCCCGCTGCATCCGGGATATAGCTCTCGGGGATATAGGCGTCCACCGTCACGTCGATCAGGCATTCGCTCTTGTCCGGCGGTGCCTCCTCCCCCTTGAGGGCGGCGACCGCCTGATTGAGCAGCTTGACATACAGATCATATCCGACCGTCTCCATGTGGCCGTGCTGGCTCTGTCCCAGCAGATTGCCCGCCCCGCGGATCTGCAGATCCCGCATCGCAATCCGGAATCCCGACCCGAAGGCGGTGAACTCCCGGATTGCGGCCAGCCGCTTTGCGGCAACATCGGTGAGCACCTTTGCCGGCCGGAAGGTGAAATAGGCGTATGCCTTGCGGCCGCTGCGTCCGACCCGTCCCCGAATCTGGTAGAGCTGGGAAAGTCCCATCCGGTCGGCGTCTTCGATAATGAGGGTGTTGCAGTTGCGCACGTCCACCCCCGTCTCGATGATGGTGGTGCAGACCAGAATATCAATCTCGCCGTCCAGCAGCTTCTGCCAGACACCGGAAAGCTGCTCCTCGGTCATCTTGCCGTGGGCAGTCGCAATCCGCGCTCCCTCGGGCGCCAATTTTGCCACCCGCGCCGCACAGTTGTCAATCGTCTCCACCCGGTTATAGAGATAGTAGACCTGACCGCCGCGGGCCAGTTCCCGCGCAATCGCCTGCGCGAGCACCCCCGCGTCGTATTCCAGCACAAAGGTCTCCACCGGCTGGCGCTCGAAGGGCGGCTGTTCGATGGTGCTCATGTCCCGGATCCCGCTCATCGCCATATTCAGGGTGCGGGGAATCGGGGTCGCGGAGAGGGTTAAAACATCCACCCCGGGGAAGTTCTCCTTCAGCTTTTCCTTGTGGCGCACGCCAAACCGCTGTTCCTCATCCACAATGATGAGTCCGAGATCCTTGAAATGGACATCCTTCTGCAGCAGCCGATGGGTCCCCACCACGATATCAACTGTGCCCTCCTTCAGTCCCCGCAGCGCATCCCGGATCTGCTTTGGGGTGCGAAAGCGGGAGAGCATCGCCGCCTTGACCGGAAATGCCTCCATCCGCTGCAGGATGGTGTTGTAATGCTGCCATGCGAGGATGGTGGTCGGCACCAGAATCGCCACCTGTTTTCCCCCCATGATCGCCTTGAAGGCTGCCCGCAGTGCGACCTCGGTCTTGCCGACCCCGACATCGCCGCACAGCAGCCGGTCCATCGGCCACGGGTGTTCCATATCCCGCTTGATCTCCCCCGCGGCGGTCAGCTGGTCATCGGTCTCCTCATAGGCGAACCGGGATTCAAAATCCCGCTGCCAATCCCCGTCCTCCGGGAAGGCAAATCCCTTTGCCGTCTTCCGCTTTGCATAGAGATCCAGCAGCTCCTTGGCCATCTCCTCGGTCGCCTTTTTGACCCGGGTCTTCGCACGAGACCAATCGGTCCCGCCGAGCTTTGCCAGCTTGACCTTTTCCCCGTCTCCGGGCGCCGTGTACCGGCTGATCAGATCCAGCTGGGTGACCGGCACAAACAGGGTGTCCGCCCCTGCGTACTGGATCTTGATATAGTCCTTGACCACTCCCTGCAGATCCAGCCGCTCGATCGAGGTATAGATTCCGATACCGTGATTCTGGTGTACGACATAATCCCCGGGTTTGAGCTCTTCCAGACTCGAAAGGCCCTTGCTCTTCTTGCGGGCAGGCCGGCGCTCCTCCACCTTCTGGCGGCGGGAGGTGATGATCGCAAACTTGGCAAAGGGATAATCGGTTCCCGCCGACAGATGGCCCGCCAGCACCGCCACCGCACCCGCGGTCGGCATCGGGTCCCCCTTCGTCGCGGCGGCGGTCAGCCCCGCATTGGAGAGATCCCGTGCAAGCGCCTCGGCAGCGCGGGGCGTCCCTGCGAGGACCGCGCAGAAATACCCCGCCGCGCGATAGCCCTGCAAATCCTCAACCAGAGTTTTGACCTCGCCGCCCCACGCCGGCAGCGGATGAGCAGTCACACTGACGAGCTCTTTGGGAGAGAAGTCCGGCAGTGTGCGGGAGAAATTCTCGCAGACCACCGTCGGCGCACCCTCGGTGCGGTGCAGCAAGGCATCATAGCTCTCCCACAATCCGCAAAGTTCCCCTGTCAGAACCCCCTCCTCGAGCAGCGCCTTGTACTCCTCCCCGGTGCGGAACTCCAGCGCACGGGCGGCCTCCCGCAGCGCGCTGGGCTCCTCGATGAAGAAGAGCGGCTTTTCAAAATAGTCCAGCACCGTCGCGGGCGAGGGATATCGCAGCGCGAGGTATTTGTCCATATTCTCCGGCATCGTCCCCGCATCCAGCAGCGCGAGGTCTTCCTCCATCGCCTTTTCCAGCTGGGTTTTCTTGCGCCCGCTCAGCCGACCGGCCGCCGCTCGCAGCAGCGCCGCAGCCTCAGCCGGGTCGGAGAACAGCGTCTCCCGCGCGGGGGAGAGATAGACCTTCTTGAGCTGGACCTCGCGGCGCTGGGTCAAAAGGTCAAACCCCGACATCGTATCGATGACATCTCCCCAGAATTCGATCCGGGCGGGCCGGTCCATATCCGGCGGGTAGAGGTCGACGATGCCGCCCCGCACGCTGAACTGCCCCGGTCCCTCCACCCGGTCGCGGCGGCGGTAACCCGCCGACACCAGCCGGGCGATCAGGTCCTTCTGTTTGATGGTCTGCCCCTCTTTGAGGGTCAGGGTATTGGCTTCAAACTCGGCCCGGGGCACCGTGTGCTGAAGGGCTGCTTCCAGCGGCAGCGCGAGCAGGCTGCACCGGCCGCCCACAATATTGCCCAGCACCGCCAGACGACGGTATTCAAATTCGTGGCTCTGGCTCAGCGTCGGACGCAGCGCAAAATCCCGGACCGGGCACACACCGCTGCGCGCGCCAAAGAAGGCCGCATCCGATGCAAACCGCACCGCAGCAGCTTCCCCCGCGGTCAGGATCACCGCCGGCCGGCCCAGATCCGACGCCAGCGCGGCGGCGACCTGTGCCCGCGCGGCGGGCGGCATTCCAAACAGCGCCACGGGGGAGCGACCCGCCGTGAGGGCTTCCCGCAATTTCTGGTATTCCGCTGTGTGTCTGAGTGGCTGTTCGAGCATGGTACCCCTCCCTTTATCCCTTTTCTCTCCGATCTTTTTCCGAGGAAAATTTAGATTGACCCTCTGCAGAATCGCCGAGGGGAAAAATCACGAACTTATTCGCTTAAAGGTCAATCCCCAAGAACTGCTTGACCAACAGGCCGATGACAAAGGAGATCACCGCAACTCCCAGACTGATTGCCGCCATCTCCCCGAACCGGCGGCGGAAGGAGAGCCCCTGCGCCACCGAGACGTAATAGGTGAAACCGGCAATAATCAAAACCACCGTCGCGAGCAGAATGCCCAGCGATGCCAGCCACGCCGCAGCCGGCAGCAGCAGGTAAGGGAGCACCAGCAGAGCAACCGTCAGCAGATAGGCGATGCCGGTGTAGACACTCGATTTCAATGCGTCCTGCTTGCCCTCGCTCCGGGCGGAAAGATACTCGCTCGAGGCCATCGACAAGGTGGCAGAGGCGCCGGTAATCAGTCCTGAAAGGGCCACCAGCCGGTTGTTCTGCATTGCAAAGGTCAGTCCCGCCAATGTGCCGGTCAGCTCCACCAGTGCATCATTGAGCCCCAATACCATACTGCCGACATAGTGCAGCCGCTCCTCGTCGAGCAGCTCCAGCAGCGCCGCCTCGTGGTGTTCTTCGTCCGCCCGGATGGCCGCCGCTTCGGGGACCTCCGCATACAGGTCAGCATAGATCTGCTGCGCCTTCTCCTCCCCGTTTTCCATCTGCTTCATCGCAAAGGTAAAGCCCAGCAGCCGCGCGGCCAGCACCGTTCTGCGCACCTTGTGCAGATCGGGCTTTGCCTCAGCTGCGGTATAGTGCCGCCAAATCTCTGCATGGCGCCCCTCCTCAGCGGCCAGCCGGCGCAGCACCTCGGCATTGTGCGGGGACTTCTTCTCCACTAAATTTGCGACCCGTTCATAAATGATCTGCTCTGTCCGCTCGTTTTTTTGCAGCCGCTCCAGCAGCGCACGGGTCTTCTCCGAAAGGACCGCTCCACTTTGCTCCGTCATTTTTTTCTCCTCTCTGCCGTGGGCGCAAACAACGCGCCCGGACATAGCTTTGGGCCGGAGGCAGAACTCCCCCGGCCACGTCATATTTTTTCTTTTGCTTTTTGCCGCAGATGCGCTCTCGCTCTCGCGGCAATTCAGCGGGTATTGAACCGATTCATCGCCTCGCTGATCTTCCCCTCCACAATAAGCCCTGCGGCGGTGCAGATGTCGTCGAACCGCGCGAAGATCTCTTTGCGATCGGCTGCACTGAAATCCGAGAGGACAAAATCGGCCAGATCCGCCTCGCCGCCCCGCCGCTCGCCGACGCCGATCCGCACCCGGGGAAAGGCCTCGCTGCCCAGTGCTGCGATGATGCTCTTGATCCCGTTGTGTCCGCCCGCAGAGCCGGAGGGGCGGATCCGAAGCCGTCCCGGCGCCAGCGCGATGTCGTCATAGATCACCAGCACTCTATCCGGCGTCAGGTGGTAAAAGCGCGCGGCGGCCCCGACCGCGTTGCCGGACAGGTTCATAAAGGTCTGCGGCTTCATCAGCAGCACCTTATGGCCGCAGAGCTCCGCCTGTCCCGTCAGCGCCTGAAATTTGGCGCGGGTCACCGGGCAGCCCAGCTGCTGCGCCAGATGGTCCAGCGCCAAAAAACCGGCGTTGTGGTGGCTCTTTTCATATTTCGGGCCGGGGTTTCCCAGCCCCACAATCAAAAAATCCATCGAAGAAGTCCTTTTAAAAAACATATTGCCTCTTTTCCATTCTCCGGCGAGGAGCACAGCTAAAGCGAAAAAAGGCGGCGCTGCGCGCCGCCTTGAACGCCAAGGGAATTTCTATCAGTTGAACAGGGTGGAAACCGGCTTGTCGGAATAGATCCGGGCAATCGCCTCGGCAAACACCGGCGCGACCGAGAGGGTGCGGATCTTGTCGATCTTCTTCTCCTCCGGCAGACGGATGGTATCCAGCAGCACGATCTCGTCCAGCACGCTGTCCCGCAGCCGCTCAATCGCCGGCCCGGAGAGCACCGCATGGGTCGCGCCCGCCACAACGCTGCGCGCGCCCCGCTCCTTGATCGCGCGGGCCGCATTGCACAGGGTACCGGCCGTATCGATCATATCGTCGAGGATGATGACATCCTTGCCATCCACCTCGCCGATGATATTCATGACTTCCGAGACATTCGCACGGGGGCGGCGCTTGTCCACGATGGCGAGAGGAAGGCCCAGCCGCTCGGCAAAGGTGCGCGCGCGGCCGACCGAACCCAGATCCGGGGAGACCACGATAAAGTCCTTATCGGTCTCTTCCGCGATCTTCTTCTCATAATAGGAGGCGAGGATCGGCATCCCCAGCATGTGATCCACCGGCACATCGAAGAAGCCCTGAATCTGCGCCGCGTGCAGGTCCATCGTCAGAACGCGGTCAGCTCCCGCCTTGCAGATCAGATCTGCCACCAGTTTGGCACTGATGGGGTCACGCGCCTTGTTCTTGCGGTCCTGACGCGCATAGCCGTAATAGGGCATCACCGCGGTAATCCGCCCCGCCGAGGCACGGCGGAACGCGTCGATCATCAAAAGCAGCTCCATCAGGTGCCGGTTGACCGGGCTGGAAGTGCTCTGGACCACAAAGACGTCGCTGCCGCGCACCGACTCGCCGATCGAGACGCTGATCTCACCGTCCGAGAACATGCCGATCTCCGCCTTGCCCAGCGGAAGGCCCAAGCACTCTGCGATAGAGGTTGCCAGCTTCTCATTGGAATTGCCTGCGAAGATCTTGATATCTTTGCCGTGGATATTCATATTTTCTCCCCCGTTTATTAAGTGGCCGAACAATCTTATTCTTTTGTGGATCCATCCGCTGGACGGGGCTCGTGTTCCTGCGCCGCCTGCTGTGCCAGCCGCATCTTTTTTTCACGATAAGCGGCCAGTTTATCCGCCGCCCAGCCCTCCTTGACTGTCTGCCGGGTTCGTGCGATGCCCAGCGATCCGTCCGGAAGGTCCTCGGTGATGGTGCTGCCCGCGGCCGTATACACGCCGTCCCCCAGCTTTACCGGCGCGACCAGATTGGTGTTGCATCCGATAAAGCAGTAGTCCCCCACTTTGGTGCGGCTCTTGACCTCGCCGTCATAGTTGACCACCACCACACCGCAGCCGAAGTTGCAATACCGGCCGACATCGGCGTCCCCGATATAGGTCAGATGGGCCACTGCGGTGCCCTCGCCGATGGTGGAGTTTTTGATCTCGACAAAATCGCCGATATGTACCCGCTTGCCGATGACGCTGTCCGGCCGCAGCTGCACCCATGGGCCGATGGTCGCCCCGTCTTTGATCACACACTTGCGCCCCTGACTGGCGTTGAAGGTGACCTGTTCACCGACCTCGGCATCCTCCAAAAGGCTGTTCGGGCCGATCACGCTGCCCGCGCCGATACGGGTCTTCCCGCGCAGGATGGTACCGGGCAAAATAAGAACCCCGGGTGCAATCTCCACCTCAGGGTCAATGCAAATACCATCCCGGCTGACAAACTCCACCCCTGCGTCAAGATGGCGCTCAAACGCAGCGTCAAACGCGGCGCGGGCTGCCTCATAACGGCTGCGGGCGGAACGGTTCTGTTCGCTCATACTCACGTATCCTCCGGTTGGAAAACGGCCGCAAAAGGGCCAAAATCTCGGCAGCTCAGATGGCCGCTGCCGCCGATAAAGATGACTTTACACTTATCATTTTACAGGTTTCACAACTTTTTTCAAGTGGGCTGTATCAAACATCATGGAAAATAGATAATTTTATCAATTTCCCCTAAATAAACTATGGTAAAGACAGAAAAAGTTTGTTATAATGATTACGTAACTGGACAGGCCCCCGCAATGGGTCTGTTTTGGTGTGCCGTGCTGTTTTTGTGAAATTCCACTCCAAGCGCGGCATCGCGCGGCGCAACCGCTGCGCAGGATGAAAAATCCGCAATTTTTTAACGGAGGTAGATCAATTTGAGCAAACGCTATCTGTACCTGTTCAAAGAGGGCCACGAGGCCTTCGGCGGCGACCAGACCACCATGAAGAACATTCTGGGCGGCAAGGGCGCCGGTCTGGCCGAGATGACCAACGCCGGCATGCCGGTTCCGCAGGGCTTCACCATCACCACCGAGGCCTGCACCCAGTACTATGCTGACGGCCGTGAGATCAACGACGAGATCAAGGCCGACATCTTTAAGTACATGGGCCTGTTGGAGGAGATCACCGGCAAGAAGTTCGGCGACATCGAGAATCCTCTGCTCGTTTCCGTCCGTTCCGGCGCGCGTCAGTCGATGCCCGGCATGATGGACACCATCCTGAACCTCGGCCTGAACGATGAGTCGGTCGAGGGTCTGGCCAAGAAGACCAACAATCCCCGTTTCGCCTATGACTGCTACCGCCGTTTTATCCAGATGTATTCCGATGTTGTCATGGAGCTGGGCAAGAGCTTCTTCGAGGAGAAGATCGACGAGATGAAGGCTGCCAAGGGCATCAAGGAGGACATCGAGCTGACCGCTGACGACCTCAAGGAGCTGGTTGCCCAGTTCAAGGCCATCTATCTCGAGAAAGAGGGCAATGAGTTCCCGCAGGATCCGAAGGAGCAGCTGATCGGCGCGGTCAAGGCTGTTTTCCGCAGCTGGGACAACCCCCGTGCGAACGTCTACCGCAAGATGAACGAGATCCCCTACGAGTGGGGCACCGCTGTCAACGTCCAGCAGATGGCGTTCGGCAACAGCGGCATGCGCAGCGGCACCGGTGTCGCGTTCACCCGCAACCCCGCCACCGGCGAGAAAGAGCTGATGGGCGAGTATCTGATCAATGCGCAGGGCGAGGACGTCGTCGCCGGCATCCGCACCCCCTCCCCGATCAGCAAGCTGCATGAGGAGATGCCCGAGGTCTACGACCAGTTCGTCGAGATCGCCGGCCGCCTCGAGGCTTACTACAGCGATATGCAGGATATGGAGTTCACCATCGAGGATGGCAAGCTCTTCATGCTGCAGACCCGTAACGGCAAGCGCACCGCGCAGGCCGCTCTGAAGATCGCCTGCGATCTGGTTGACGAGGGCGTGATCGACGAGAAGACCGCTGTGCTCCGCGTCGAGCCCAAGCAGCTGGACACCCTGCTGCACCCGCAGTTTGACGCCGCCGCGCTGAAGGCTGCTGAGGTTGTCGGCAAGGGTCTGGCCGCTTCTCCGGGTTCCGCCTGCGGCAAGGTCGTCTTCTCCGCTGAGGACGCCGCTGCATGGCATGACCGCGGTGAGAAGGTCGTTCTGGTTCGTCTGGAGACCTCTCCCGAGGACATCGTCGGCATGCAGGTTTCTCAGGGCATCCTGACCGTCCGCGGCGGCATGACCAGCCACGCGGCCGTTGTTGCCCGCGGCATGGGCGCCTGCTGCGTCTGCGGCTGCGGCAACTCCAACGACGTCGTCATCGACTACGACGCCAAGACCTTCACCATCAACGGCAAGACCTTCCACGAGGGTGACTTCATCTCGATCGACGGCACCACCGGCAACATCTACGAGGGCCAGATCGCGACCGTCGCCGCTACCGAGAACGCCAACCTGCAGCGCTTCATGGCTTGGGCTGACAAGTATCGTCAGCTGAAGGTCTTCACCAATGCGGACAATCCCCGCGATGCGAAGCAGGGCTCCGATTTCGGTGCTGAGGGCATCGGCCTGTGCCGTACCGAGCACATGTTCTTTGCTGAGGACCGCATCAAGGCGATGCGTGAGATGATCGTCGCCGACAACACCGCCGACCGCGAGAAGGCGCTGGCCAAGATCATGCCCTATCAGCAGGGTGACTTCGAGGGCCTGTACGAGGTCATGGGCGAGCGCCCGGTCACCATCCGCTATCTGGATCCGCCTCTCCACGAGTTCCTGCCCACCAAGGAGGAGGACATCAAGGAGATCGCCGAGGATCTGGGCATCACCGTTGAGAAGCTGCACAATGTCATCGCTTCCCTGCACGAGTTCAACCCGATGATGGGCCACCGTGGCTGCCGTCTGTGCGTCTCCTATCCCGAGATCGCCGTCATGCAGACCACCGCTGTCATCAACGCTGCGATCAACGTCTCCAAGAAGAACAACATCAAGATTGTCCCGCACATCATGATTCCTCTGGTTGGCGAGGTCAAGGAGCTCAAGTTTGTCAAGGACATCGTTGTCAAGACCGCTGACAAGCTGATTGCTGACGCCGGCATCGACATGAAGTATGAGGTCGGCACCATGATCGAGATCCCGCGTGCTGCGCTGACTGCCGATGAGATCGCCAAGGAGGCTGAGTTCTTCAGCTTCGGCACCAACGACCTCACCCAGATGACCTTCGGCTTCAGCCGTGACGACGCTGGCAAGTTCCTCGATTACTACTACGACAACAAGATCTACGAGCTGGATCCGTTTGCGCACCTCGATCAGAAGGGTGTTGGCAAGCTGGTCAAGATGGCTGCTGAGCTGGGCCGCGCCACCCGTCCCGATCTGGGTCTGGGCATCTGCGGCGAGCACGGCGGCGATCCCTCGAGCGTCGAGTTCTGCCACAATGTCGGTCTGGACTATGTCTCCTGCAGCCCGTTCCGTGTGCCTATCGCCCGGCTGGCTGCGGCGCAGGCTGCGATCAAGAACCCCCGCAAGTAAGGTTTTTTGATCGACGGACTTGTTCCGTATTCTATTAATCTTTTCTCGACCCCGGTCAGAATATCATCTGGCCGGGGTCGAGATTTTTTTATCTTATTTTCAACCTTCAATCCTTTTTGTTTGTAATAAAGGTCGGTCTTTCGCTGCTGTGTCTTTTACAGAGGCAGATTTTATTATTGACATATGTCAATAATAGTGGTAGGATAGTTTTCAATGAGGTGTGGAGCCCATCTGCTTCATCCTCCCTCGATTTGCCGGCAAAAGGAGGCGCTTAGAGATTGCCAAGGCCCAAAAAATGCCGCCGTGTCTGCGCCCTGCCGAATGCGGTCAGCTTTGTCCCTGATCCGCAGGCGGACGATCTGCCGCCGGTTGTGATGGCGGTAGAGGAATACGAGGCAATCCGCCTGATCGATTATCTCGGCTGCACACAGGAGGAGGCCGCCGCACGGATGGCGGTCGCCCGCACCACCGTACAGGCGATTTACGACAGGGCGCGTTGGAAAATGGCTGCCGTGCTGGTGGAGCGGCGCAGATTGGAGATCCGCGGCGGTGAATATCGCCTGTGCCCCCGCGCATCGGGGCACTGCCCGCACAGCAGCGCCGGCGGCAGCTGCTGCGGTTCATCAGAGGAAAACAGACAAGTAATCTCACAAATGCAGGAAAGAAGGAACCAAACAATGAAGGTTGCAGTAACTTATGAAAATGGTCTGGTGTTTGCGCATTTCGGTCACACTGCTCAGTTCAAGCTGTATGAGATCGAGGACGGAAAGATCCTCTCCAGCACCGTTGTCCCGACTGGTGGAAGCGGGCATGGCGCACTGGCCGGATTCTTGGCTGCACAGGGCGTGAGCGCTCTGATCTGCGGCGGCATCGGCGGCGGGGCGCGCACTGCACTGGCGCAGGCGGGGATCGCGCTGTATCCCGGCGTCTCAGGCAGTGCGGATGCCGCCGCACAGGCGCTGGCGGAAGGGCGTCTGGTCTATGATCCTCAGGCGCAGTGCGCCGACCACGCAAAGGGGCACGGCCACGAGGACTGCGGTCATCAGGGCTGCGGCGGCCATCACGGCAGCTGCGGCGAGGATCATCAGGGCTGCGCCGGGCGCGGCTGATTCTTTTGGCAGCATTTTTTGCATAGAAAAAGGAGCGATTTGATCAAATCGCTCCTTTTTTGTCTTTTCCGCTTTACTGCGGCTCACCCATCAGTGGACTCGAATGCCGCAGTGACGATCTCATCCATAATTTCGCGGGACATTTGCCCCGGCAGATAGCCCAAAACCTTGCCCTCACGCGTAATCATAAAGGTTGTGGGAAATGCAGAAATTCCATAATCGGCAAAGACCTCTCCGGTCAGATCCATCACCACCGGGTAGGTATAGCCGTTCTCGGACAGGAACTGTTCGATCTCTGGCTGGGTGACATCCGCTCCGGAATACTCCTCAGAGCGCGGATTTGCGACCGCCAACACGATCAGGTCCTCTGAATTTCCGCCATGATCCTCATACAATTCCTGAATCTCCGGCATCTCTTTCTGGCAGGGTCCGCACCAGGTCGCCCAGAAATTGAGGAAGACCACCTTTCCCTTATAATCCGAGAGGGTATGGGTATTTCCGAACTGATCGGTCAAGGTGAAATCCGGCGCATCCGGCAGATTATCCGCGGCACTCTGCGAGGCACTTCCTTCTGAGGTCGCACTGTTTTCCTCCTTCTTTTCCACTTCCCCGGAAACCACCGTGCTGCTCGAAACCGAACCGTTCGCTGTTCCCGTTCCGCCAAAGCTAGATAGATAACCGGTAATCCCATTCATCCAGCCGGTGAACATCATCACGCCGATCAAGATCAGCAGCACGCCGCCTGCGCGCACGGTAATCCGCATCGCTTTCTGGTGACGTTGGAAGAGGGCCAGCAGACGGTCGGCAAAAAGCCCCACTGCGAGAAAGGGAAGTACAAAACCGAGCGTATAGATCCCGATCAGCCCAAATCCGGCCGCCGTGCTGGAGGCGGAAGAGGCGAGCAGCAGCACGCCGGTCAGCGCAGGTCCGACACAGGGTGTCCATGCAAAGCTGAAGACGAATCCCAGCAGCAGCGCCGGCAGTGGGCCCATCGCCAAACGGTCAATCCGCAGCGGCAGGCGCCGCTCCTGCGAGAGGGCCGTGGAGGATCCGAAGATCCCCAGCTGATACACACCGAGCAGAATGACGAGGATGCCCCCCAGACGGGCAAAGAGCGCGCGATTGCCTGAGAAGAAACGCCCCACGGCAGAAAAGCCCAGCCCCAGCAGGAAAAAGGCAAAACTGATCCCCAGCACAAAGAAGAGGGTATTGATCAGAATCCTTCTTCTGCGTCCGCTCTTCTCCTTTGCTCCCGCGGCGAGATAGCCCAGATAGAGCGGCACCACCGGCAAAACGCAGGGTGAAAAAAAGCTGAGCGCCCCCTGCAAAAAAACTGTCAGAATCAAAATCAGGTCCTGTGGCTGTACCGTCATAGAAAACCTCCGTTTCCAGATTAGAAGCAGCAGTCGTCCACCGTAACCGGCGGCTCGGCCCTTCGCATCTTTGGATCATCCCCGCTCAGGCGGATGATCCGTTCTTGATTTATTTTTTCTCAAAACAGATCATTCATTTTTCAGGAAACCCATTCTTTTACTGTTTAAAAAAACCGGGGCATCGCTTTGCGGTGTCCCGGTTTTTACATTGTCAAAGAACTTTTCGATCAGGCTCAGTTCTGCTGCGCTTCGATATACCGCTTGATCGCGGAGATATCTCCATAAGTTTCGACCTGTCCGTCCCGCTCGACGACCAGTGTCGGCGCCTGCCGGATCCCAAAACTGCGCGCCATCTCCCGGCTCGCATCATCCGCATCGGCGACAATCCGCTCAAAAGGCAGATGAGCCGAATCGAGCATAGAGCCGGCGACCTTGCACTTGGGGCAGCTGGAGGTGGTAAAGAGCATCACATGTGCGCTTTCCTTGTTGCCCGCAGGAACCGCGGGAGCAGCCTCCGCAGCCGCGGCGTTATTTGCCGGATGGTGGCCCGGCTTCAGGTGGGAATTGCCCAAATCGTACAGCTTGCGGTCCTTGAACTCCTGTGCCTTGCCGTCGTTCCAGTTCTGCACCGGACGGTAATACCCGGTGATCCGGCTGTACACCTCGGTGGGCTCACCGCACTCGGGGCAGGTGTACTGCTCACCTGCAAGATAGCCGTGCTTTTTGCAGATCGAGTAGGTCGGAGAGAGGGTGTAATAGGGCAGCGCATAATTCTCGGCAATGGTCCGCACGAGATTGGCTGCCGCCTTCCAATCCGGCAGCTTCTCGCCCAAAAATGCGTGGAAGACGGTGCCGCTGGTATAGAGGGTCTGCAGCTCATCCTGAATGTCGAGTGCCTCAAAGATGTCGGCGGTATAGCCCACCGGCAGATGCGAACTGTTGGTATAGTAGGGCGAACCATCCTTATCGCCGGCGGTGATGATGTCCGGGAACTGAGCCACGTCATGCTTTGCCAGACGGTAGCTGGTCGACTCTGCCGGGGTGGCCTCGAGGTTATACAGATCGCCGTACTGCTCCTGATAGTCACTCAGCCGCTCCCGCATGTGATTGAGGACGTCTTTTGCGAACTTCTGTGCCTCGGGATGGGTCAGATCCACCCGCAGCCACTTCGCGTTAAGGGCGGCCTCGTTCATTCCCACCAGACCGATCGTCGAGAAGTGGTTGTCAAAGGTGCCCAGGTAGTGTTTCGTGTAGGGGTACAGACCGGCGTCCATCAGCTTGGTGATGACGGTGCGCTTCACCTTCAGGCTCCGGGCGGCAATGTCCATCATGTGGTCCAGACGCTGGTAGAACTCCTCCGGTGTCTGGCTCAGATAGGCGATCCGGGGCAGGTTGATGGTCACCACGCCCACGGACCCGGTGGACTCGCCGGAGCCGAAGTAGCCGCCGGACTTCTTCCGCAGCTCCCGCAGGTCCAGCCGCAGGCG
>CALXIJ010000078.1 GCA_944388335.1 uncultured Pygmaiobacter sp. | reverse complement strand
AGCCTTTGTCCGGCGCCGTTACCCCTGCGGGGGGAGGAGGCACCCGGTCTTTCAATCCGTCGGGTGCTTTGCCCGGCTATGGCGCGGGGCGGCCCTCCCCTGAGGGAGATCCCGACTTTTCCACCCTGCCGGGGGCAGACCGCCGCCGGGGATGCGGCAGATTTCTCCGGCTCTCCATTCTGCTTTTCGTGCTGTCCATTGCCGCCTTTCTGGCTGTGCCGACGCTGTCGGAATCCTGGGTCACATCCCGTGCCACCGAGCAGGACCGGGTGAACGATCTCACCCTCGTCGAGGCAGAGAGCGGCGTCGCGGTAGCGGCGCCCTTCAGCTATCGTCTGGTGGATGCCCGCCTTGTTTCCTATGACGGCGTCTGGCCGATGCCGGAGGGGGAGAGCCTGCTGCGGGTTGAGCTCGCGGTTTCGATGTCCGGGGAGGAGCCGCAGTGGGATCCCACCGATCCCTACCTCAAGCTGGAGGGCGGAAGCTATCGCATGCCGATTTACAGCTATGATATTGAAAAGCTATTCCCCGAGGACAGCGAACTGCTCACCGCCTTTCCCTATGAGGTTTATTGGCTTGAAACCCCGAGCGACTCGGTGAACTGCGTCTTTTACTATCTGGTTCCGCAGGGAACCGCCGGGGCGACGATCTGCTTTGAGCAGTATGCAGAGGGGGACTTTAAGGCATATCTCACACAGGTTGCCGAACTGCCCTTTGCAGTCACGGAGGAGGTGTCGGCGGAATGAAAAAATCCAATTCCGTTCTCCGGTCGATCTTGACCGTATTCTTTCTGGCTCTGTCCGTTTTTATGGCGATCGCGACATTTGGCGCCTCGGTTGGCAGCAGCAGATATGTCTACCTTCCCCCTGCCCTCAATGTCCTAGATTTACAGGTGGAGCGGACGCCGGACGGCGGCTGGGTTACCTTGAAGCTGCAAAACCTCTCCAGTTCCTCCGCGCGGATCAACAGTTCCAACTTTTTCTTCTATGCCGATGACGGGGAATGGCTGGACGTGATCGAGGAGAACGGGATCGACTACTCAAATCCCTTTTACAGCGGCTGGGAGGCGCAGCTGCCGGGAGGACGTACCGGGACTGCGCGCTTCTTCCTCACCCTGCCGCAGGACGCATCCCAGCTTCGGGTTGAATGGTATCTCGACGACGAGCCGCAGCAGCTTGTTGTCCCACTGGACTGAGCATCTTCCCTTGCCATTTTCTCTGCTGCGGAATATCCTATTGGCCGCACAAGGGGAATGAATACCTCCCGGGGGAATTTCCCCAAACCGCTTGATTTGAGAGCTGATGGCTTCTGTGATTTGATCTTCACAGAAAAGCCATCGGCTTTTTTGTGTCTTGAGGAGGTTTTTTCATGTCGTTTTCCCTTGCACTGGTCTTTCTCATCGGGCTCACCGCATCCGCTCTCTGCGCCCGTCTGCGGCTGCCCGGCATCATTGGAATGCTGCTGACCGGCATCCCTGCCCAGTCCCTGTCTATTGAATCTGCTCGACCCATCCCTGCTCGCAGTCAGCGGCGACCTGCGGGAGATGGAGCGCTGCCGCAAAGGTCAGCCGTCCGCTCAGCAGTAACCTTTCTGAGAGAAAAAGATCTGAATCTGCGCCTGTTCACAGGCCAAGCTGCCCTGAATCAGTTCCGGCTTGCCTCCGCCGCGGCCGGACAAAAGGCCATTCATCTCCTTGCCCAGAGCGCGCGCGTCGATGCTGCCGTCGGTGGCAAGGGCGTATTTGTAATTGCCCTCCCCGCCGGAAAAGACCGCGGCCAGCGCCGCGCCCCGCTCACAGAGCAGCAGCGCATACCGGCGCAGATCCTCGGGGGAGAGCCCCGGCTCAAAGGTGACCACATAGTTCTCTCCGGTATAGGCTGCCGCCTTGCAGCCGAGCAGTTGCCCCTGCAGCTGTCCCAGCTGCAGATGCGCCTGCGCGGCGTCATTCTTGACCCTTGTCACCGCGGCGACAATCTCGGGCTGTTTTGCGCTGAGCAGTCCGCTGACCGCCTCGACCTGCCGGTGTTCCCGTTGGGCCAGCCGCACCGCGCGCTCTCCGGCGACCATAAAGACCCGGACCCCGCCCTTGTAACTCTGGCAGGCGGTGATCTTGAGCAGGCCCAGCTCCCCCGTGTGGGCGACATGGGTGCCGCAGCAGGCGCACAGGTCCACATCCTTGATCTCAACCACCCGCACCGGGCCCTCGAGCTCGTCCAGTTCCTTTTTGCTGCGCAGCGCCATCCCGGCGAGCTCCTCTTCGCCCGGCCAGCTGACCGTCACCGGCAGATTGGCAAAGATCAGGCGGTTTGCCTCCAGTTCCAGCTGGTCGATCTCAACCGGGGTGATCTCCGCGCCGAAGTCCATGTGGGTGATCTCTTCCCCGATATGAAACCCGATATTTTCCAGCCCAAACCGGCGGTGTACCAGCGCGGAGAACAGGTGGTCCGCGGTGTGCTGCTGCATCAGATCAAACCGGCGCTCCCAGTCGATCTCCCCCTCGACCGTCTGGCCGACGGCGAGGGGCGCATCGGTCAGATGCTCCACCGCGCCCTTTGCGCTTCGGACATCCAGCAGCTTTGCGCCGCCGAGAGTTCCGCGGTCGGACGGCTGCCCGCCTCCCTCCGGGAAAAAGGCGGTGCGGTCGAGTTCCACTACCCAGTGGTCCTTTTCCTCTTCGCAGCGGGTCACCGTCGCGGTAAAGCGGCGCAGATAACTATCTTTTTCAAAGAGTTTTTCGGTCATCGTTCAGCACTCCCTTATCGGATTGGATAACTGCCGCCACGGCGGCAGATGGATAAAAACAATATCAGGCTTTAAACTGCCGCTTTGCATCGACGAGTCCGAAGGCCAGCAGACAGACCGCCTGCACCGTCAGCGCGCCGGCCAGCGCGAAACTGGCCCCCCACATCTCCCATCGGCCAACCAGCAGAGGGGAGAGGGCCAGACAGGCCGCGATCCCAATGAGGTTTGAGAGCACCAGCCCGCGGAAGTCCCGCAGGATGGTGAGCAGCATATTGAAGAAGAGCACCAGCGCGGTCAGCACCGTGCAGAGCACCATCGGGGTCAGCAGCCCCTCGTTCTCGAGAATCTGCTGTCCGTTTTCCCCCGCCGAATAGAGCAGCGTCAGCCCCCAGCGTCCCAGCAGCCGCACCCCGACAAAGCCCGCCGCCCCGATGGCAGCGATACCGGCCAGCACCAGACCAAACAGCTTGCTAAAGCCCGCTTTGTCCCGCTCCTGCCAGCGGTGGGCGAACAGGGAGATCAGCGGGGTGAACAGATAGGTGGCTCCCAGCTGCAGCACCACCGTCGGAGCGGTGATGCTGCCGAAGATCGCGGTGGCAACGCTGCCGTGCTGCAGCTGCAAAAACTGCCGGGGAATGGTCGAGATCGCGGTGTTGAGAAAGCTGTACACCATCAGCGGCGCGCACTCAACCAAAAGCGCCTTGATCCGTACCATCCGGACCTTGTCCTCCTGCTTTACCCGGCTCAGCCGCAGCGCCCACGGCCGGTCATAGACCAGCGCAACCCCCAGCGAGGCGGCCGCCATCAACCCGATCGAGAACAGCAGATCACCACACAGTGCCATCCCCGCGGCAAAGCCCGCGCAGGAGAGCGCCCCTCTGGCGAGGAAGCTCTTGCCGATGATGTCCATCCGGTCGGCCCGCTGGTCGATCCCGCTGTACACATCGACCAGTGCCTCCCCGATTCGGAAGAGCATAAACAGCATCAGCGCCGCCCAGTTCTCCCCGTCCAGCCGGATCACAGCTCCATAGCACCCACAGGCCGCGGCGGCCACAAGGCTGGTCAACCACCGGCTGGACAGGTACTCCCGATCGGTGTACCGCCCCTCGAGATCGCTGACCTGATAGGCCCGCATCCCGTAGATCGCAATCGTCAAAAAGGCGTTGGTCGTATTCATTGCATAATTGAAGACCCCCGAGGCATTCAGCCCCGTGGCCATCCGCACCACCAAAATCGTGGGCAGATACTGGCAGGCAAAATAGAAAAAGGACCCCACGCTGTTCCAGAGCATATTGCTGCCCAGTGAGCGTCCCTTCTGGCTGTTGTCCGACATAAAAACTCCTTATATCCGCATCATTGCCGCATCGCGCGGTGCGCTGTCCGGCAAAGAGCATCGCGCGGCCGCCCTCTGCCGCGACGAAGCTGCGGTAATTTCGAGGGTATTATATCATATCTTCCGAAAAATGTCTCTTTCTGCGATGGACACCTTCACCGGCGCTTTGTTTTTAAGTCTTATAAAAATAATTTTGAATTAAAATTATATAATTGTATTGACAAATTATTTAACCCGTGATACAATGACATCGTCCGAAAAGGAGGGGTGCAAATGAGCAAAAGTGTATACAGTGTCGTCCTGAACGATGAGGTCGTCGCCGCAATCGACCAGCTGGCCGCCTCGGAGGGGACCAGCCGCAGCGGGCTGATTGAACGGATTTTGGCCCGGTATGCCGGCTGTGACACCCCGGCCCAGCGGATGAGCGATATTCTGGGCTGCATCGAGCAGATGGCTGATATTGAACAGCAGTTCCGGCTGCTCTTCAATCCCAGCGCGGCGCTGCTGCAGCTCAAGAGCGCCATCCCCTATAAATACAACCCCACCGTGAAGTATGCGGTTGAGCTGTATCCCGACCGCACCGATGCGCTGGGGGAGCTGCGGGTCACGCTGCGCAGCCAGTCCCGGCCGCTTCTGGAGGAGATGGGCCGCTTTTTCCTGCTGTGGACCCATCTGGAGGAACATTTCTTTGTGGACGGCGCTTTTCTCAGCTATCAGCTGAGCGAGGGCCGGTTTTCCCGTATCCTGCGGATGGTTCCCGACTGTACCAATGAGGAACTAGGCGGTGCAATCGCCGAATATATCAAGCTGTTTGATCGGGTAATGCGCCGTTATTTCAGCGCGCTGCGGCAGGGACAGCGGGAGGCGCAAAACGCCGCGGCGGAGAGTTTTTCCTCCGCATTGACCAAATCGGTCGCCCGGCTGTAGTTCTTTTAAACGGACACAAAAACAGATAACAGAAAGGTTTGGTGCGCAATGGATCTGAACAAGCTGACTCAGAAATCGAGGCAGGCGCTGCAGAGCGCCCAGAGCCTCGCGATAGAATATCAAAATCAGCAGCTGGAGCAGTGTCATCTGCTCTGGGCCCTCTGCTCGGATGGGGAGGGGCTGATCTGCGAGCTGCTCAAAAAGTTGGGGGTCGATCCCTCGGCCCTCGCAGCGGCAGCGCATGCCGAGGTGGAAAAGCTGCCCCATGTGACCGGCAGCGGCCGTGACCCCGAGAAGATCTACATCTCCTCGGCGGTCGATCAGGCATTGAACGCGGCGGAGAAGTCCGCCGGCAAGATGAAGGACGAGTATCTCTCAGTCGAGCATCTGATGCTGGGTCTCTTTGAGACGGCGGACAGCACCCTGCGGTCGCTGTTTGACCGGTTCGGGGTCAAGCAGGACGCTTTTCTCCGCGCGCTGATGGAGGTGCGCGGCAACCAGCGGGTGACCAGCGAGAACCCGGAGGAGACCTATGACGTGCTCAAAAAGTACGGTCAGGACCTCGTGGAGGCCGCGCGTGCCCACAAGCTGGACCCGGTCATCGGACGGGATACCGAGATCCGGAATGTCATCCGGATCCTCTCCCGTAAAACCAAGAACAACCCCGTGCTGATCGGTGAGCCGGGCGTCGGCAAGACCGCCATCGCCGAGGGTTTGGCCCAGCGGATCGTCGCCGGCGATGTGCCCGAGGGGCTGCGCCAGAAGACGGTCTTCAGTCTGGATATGGGCGCACTGGTCGCGGGCGCAAAATACCGCGGCGAATTCGAGGAGCGGCTCAAGGCCGTCCTCTCGGAGGTCAAGAAGAGCGAGGGCAAGATCATCCTCTTCATCGATGAGCTGCACACGATTGTCGGTGCCGGGCGCACCGAGGGCAGCATGGACGCGGGCAACCTGCTCAAGCCGCTGCTGGCCCGGGGCGAGCTGCACTGCATCGGCGCCACTACCCTCAACGAGTACCGCCAGTATATCGAGAAGGATGCCGCGCTCGAGCGCCGGTTCCAGCCGGTGCTGGTCAATGAGCCGACGGTGGAGGACACCATCAGCATCCTGCGTGGCCTGAAAGAGCGGTACGAGGTGTACCATGGCGTCAAGATCACCGACAGCGCGCTGATTGCGGCTGCGACCCTGAGCAACCGGTATATCTCGGATCGGTTCCTGCCGGACAAGGCGGTCGACCTCGTGGATGAGGCCTGCGCCACCATCCGCACCGAGATGGACTCGATGCCCACCGAGATGGACGATGTCCGCCGCCGGATCCTGCAGCATGAGATCGAGGAGGCCGCCCTCAAGAAGGAGGACGACAAGCTCTCGAAGGAGCATCTCGAGGAGATCCAGAAGGAGCTGGCCGAACTGCGGGATCAGTTTGCCGGGATGAAGGCAAAATGGGAGAACGAGAAGAAATCGATCGGTCAGGTTCAGAAGCTGCGCGAGGAGATCGAGCAGACCAGCGCCGAGATCGAGAAGGCCCAGCGCGAGTATGACCTCAACCGGGCCGCAGAGCTGAAATACGGCCGCCTGCCCGAGCTGCAGAAACAGCTTGCCGCAAGTGAGCAGGCCGCCGGCGAGGCCGAGCAGAACCGCCTGCTGCGGGATCGGGTCACCGACGAGGAGATCGCCGAGATCGTCGCCCGCTGGACCGGCATTCCGGTCACCCGCCTGATGGAGGGCGAGCGGCAGAAGCTGCTGCACCTTGACGAGCAGCTGCACCGGCGGGTCATCGGTCAGGACGAGGCCGTGCAGAAGGTCAGCGAGGCCATCCTGCGCAACCGCGCGGGCATTGGCGAGGAGGGGCGGCCGATCGGCAGCTTCCTCTTCCTCGGCCCCACCGGCGTCGGCAAGACCGAGCTGGCCAAAGCGCTGGCCGAGGCCCTGTTCGACGACGAGAAGAACCTAATTCGGATCGATATGAGCGAGTATATGGAGAAGTTCTCGGTCAGCCGTCTGATCGGAGCGCCTCCGGGATATGTCGGTTATGAGGAGGGCGGTCAGCTGACCGAGGCGGTCCGCCGCAAACCTTACAGCGTCGTCCTCTTTGATGAGGTGGAAAAGGCCCATCCCGACGTCTTCAACCTGCTGCTGCAGGTACTGGATGACGGCCGGATCACCGACAGTCAGGGCCGGACGGTGGACTTCAAGAACACCATCCTGATCCTGACCTCCAACCTCGGCAGCCAGTATCTGCTCGACGGCATCGGCCCCAACGGGGAGATCTCGGACGAGGCCCGCAAACAGGTCGACGCGCTGCTGAAAAAGAGCTTCCGTCCGGAGTTCCTCAACCGGCTGGATGAAATCGTCTGCTACAAGCCGCTGACCCGCGCCGAGATCGGCAAGATTGTGGATCTGTTGATCGGCAATCTGGCAAAGCGGCTGGAGGACAAACAGCTGCATCTCGAGGTGACCGACGAGGCCAAGCAGTTCATCATTGACGGCGGCTACGACCCGATCTACGGTGCGCGTCCGCTCAAGCGGTTCCTCAGCAGCAAGGTGGAGACCGCCCTTGCCCGGGCAATCCTCGAAAAGGATCCCGCCCCGGACACCACCCTCACGGTGGCGGTCGAAAACGGGCAGCTGATCGTCCGCTAAATCTTTTCAAACAATCTAAAAAAGGGTATAATGGCGAGGAAAAGGCCGTTATGCCCTTTTTTTGTGCAAAAAAATCGGCCGTGCCCGACAAGGGGCAGGAAGGGAGGAACTGGGGAATGGCATTATCCGATCCGGGATTCTTGCTGCTCTTCGCCGGGATCTTCGCAGTATGGCATCTGATGGGCCGCTTTGGCGCCGGGCGCTGGCGCTGGTTGGCCCTGCTCGCGTCGAATCTCCTCTTTTACGCGCTGGGGGCAACCCCGACCCTCTGGTACAGCCTTGCAGCTGCCACACTGGCCGCCTTTGCCGCCGCTCTGGCGATGGACGCGACCGAGAACAAGGCGCTGCGCCGGCTGGCACTGGCAGCGGGTCTTGCGGTGATGCTGGGATTTCTCATCGCCTTTAAATATCTCGGCTTTTTTACCGGCGGACTGCTCGAGATCGGGCTGGCACAGCCGATCGGCATCAGCTTTTACACGCTGCAGACCACCGGCTACCTGATCGACGTCTACCGCGGCAGGATTCGGGCAGAGCGGCATCTGGGCTACTTTGCCGCCTCGGTCAGCTTCTTCGCCATCCTGACCAGCGGCCCGATCACCCACCCCGAGCGGCTGACCGCGCAGCTGCGGGAGGCTTCTCAGCGGCGCGATTTCGATCTCGAGAACACCTCCCGAGGCCTTGTCTGCTTTCTCTTCGGCCTGTTTGAAAAGCGCGCGCTGGCCGACCTGTTGGCCTCGCTGTGCGGGGTGGTCGCCTCCGAGCCCGGCACCGTGCTCGACACCAGCCTGCTGATCGGCTGCGTGCTGTATTCCTTGAATATCTATTTTGACTTTGCCGGGTATAGCAATATGGCCCTCGGCCTCGGCCGGATGCTGGGCATCGAACTGGAGCAGAACTTCCGCAGGCCCTACTTTGCGCTGACCGTCCGCGACTTCTGGTCCCGCTGGCACCTCTCCCTCTCCCACTGGCTGCGGGATTATGTCTATATCCCGCTGGGCGGCAGCCGGCGCGGGACGGCGCGCACCCTGATCAACCTGATGCTGACCTTTCTGGTCAGCGGTCTGTGGCACGGCGCGGGGGTCTGCTTTTTGATCTGGGGCGCGCTGCACGGGCTGTATCAGGTAGTCGGGCGGCTGACCGGCCCCGCGCGGGAACGCGCTTGGCGGCGTCTTGGCGTCTCCCAGCAAAACCCGCTGCTGCGTCTGTGGAAGATGGCTTTCACCTTTGCGCTGGTCACCTTTGCATGGCTCTTCTTCCATGTCGGCACCGCCGGCGGGGACGCTGCGACCGCTTTCGAGATCATCCGGCGGATCTTCTCCGGCTTCACCCTCTCCCCCCGCGCATGGCTGGACGGCTGTGCGCTGCTCGAGCTGCACCCCGAGGAGGCGATCCGGCTGGCGGGCCTGCTCGCCGCGGCGTTTGGGCTGGATTTTCTCGGGCGCCGCAGCAGCCCGGAGGACTGGATCCTCGCCCGCCCCGCGCCGGTGCGGACGATTATCTGCTGGGGGCTTGTCGCAGCGGTTCTGCTGCTGGGACGTGAGAGTCAGAACTTTATCTACTTTGCATTTTGAGGAGGGGATCGGATGAAACGTTTTCTGTTGCGGCTCTTTGTCTGGGCGCTCGTCCCCATCCTCCTGCTCTTCTCCCTGTTTGCAGGGATCTTGATCCGCACCGGGGAACTGACCTCCCCCGATCAGCTGATCCAAGATACCCTCGCGGGCAAGACCACCTTAGTCGAGCCGCTCTATTTCGGAGGGGAATTCCAGAACTGGTATAAGGCGCAGGTCGCCTGGGCCAAGGGCGCTGAAGTTTTGGTTCTCGGCACCAGCCGCACCATGCAGATCCGCGGCTGTATGCTGCCCGGCGCAGAGAGCTTTTACAACGGCGGCGGCGGAATCTCGGATCTCGACGAGCTGCTGGACTACCTCTCCCGCTTTGAGGAGGAAAAGCTGCCGCGGCTGCTGATTCTCGGGTTGGACCAGTACTTTTTCAATTCGGTCTGGTCCGGCTGCGAAGAGGCCATTCCTTGGAATTACGGCAGCAGCCCGATGAATCCGCTTGCCTCGACTGTAGACGCCATTCGCCGGTACGGGTGGGGCAGCTATTCGCTGCGGGCTGTCCTCTCCGCTGCACCGGGCTGCGTCGGTCTGCCGGCCTGTGCCCGTCAGCGCGGCTTTTCCCCGGACGGCAGCTACCACTATGGGCTGGACGCGGAGGACGGCGCAGTTGACCTGACCTTCGACGATGCCCGGCGGCGGATCACCTCCGGCGTCAGCCGGTTTGAGTACGGGGACACCGTCAACCCGAATGCGCTGGACCGCTTGGACGAGGTGCTCACCTTCTGCGACGAGAAGGGGATCTCGGTCATCGGTTTCTTTCCGCCCTACGCCCCCAGCATCGGCGCCATCATGCAGCAGAGCGGGAACTACAGTTATATTGACCAGCTGCCCCAGCAGGTCGGCGCGTTGTTTAGTCGGCATGAGAGCGGGGTGGCGCTCTACGATTTCACCTATATGGAAGGGGTCAGCGACGAACAGTTTGTCGACGGCTTCCACGGCGGGGATCTCGTCTATGCCGAGATGCTGCGCCGGATGGCGGCAGACGGCGGACCGCTGGCAGAGCTCACCGATGACGCGACCCTCGCTGCACTGATTGCCGGGGCAAAAAATCCCCGGGTGATCGAGCCAGCCGGGTAATCCCCATTTGAAGATCCCGTGAAAATTCGGACAATCCGGTTGTCCCAACCGCCGGAATGGGGTATGATAAAAAGAAACAATCAAAACTTGAAAAGATGAGGCGATACCGAGATGAAAAAGCCGATTTTGTATATTGTCATCCCCTGCTACAATGAGCAGGAGGTCCTGCCGATCACCAGCGGGATGTTTTTAAAGAAGATTCAGGATCTGGCCGCGGCGGAAAAGATCAGCGAGGAGAGCCGTGTGCTCTTTGTCAATGACGGATCCAAGGACAACACCTGGCAGATCATTCAGGATCTGGCAGAGCAGGATCCCCATTTTGAGGGAATCAGCCTCTCCCGCAACAGGGGACATCAGAATGCACTGCTGGCCGGGCTGATGACCGCAAAGGATCGCTGTGACGTCACCATCTCGATCGACTGTGACGGTCAGGACGACATCAACGCGATGGACGGGATGATCGACGCCTATCTGGACGGCTGCGAGATCGTCTACGGCGTACGCTCCAAGCGGGACACCGACACCTTTTTCAAGCGGTTTACCGCCGAGGGCTTTTACCATCTGATGAACTGGCTGGGCGCGCAGATCGTCTTCAACCATGCCGATTATCGGCTGATGAGCAGCCGGGCGCTGCGCGAGTTTGCCAACTTCAAGGAGGTCAACATCTTCCTGCGCGGCATGGTGCCGCTGGTCGGCTTTAAGAGCACCAGCGTCTATTATGAGCGGGCCGAGCGGATCGCCGGCGAGAGTCATTATCCCCTCAAAAAGATGCTGGCCCTCGCCTTTGACGGGATCACCAGCCTTTCGGTCAAGCCGATCCGGCTGATCACCGGCCTCGGCGGTGTCGTCTCGCTGCTCAGCTTCATCGGGGTGATCTGGGCGCTGATTGCCGCCCTGCTGGGGCACACCGTCGCCGGCTGGGCGAGCACTGTCTGCATGGTCTGTTTTATGGGCGGCGTGCAGCTGCTCTGTCTGGGCGTCATCGGCGAGTATATCGGCAAGATCTATATGGAGACCAAGCACCGCCCGCGGTTCATCATCGGAGAGCGCACCTGGGAGGATGCCTCTCCTGACGAGCGCGGCTGATCTCACTTCTTTTTCTTCGACAGACTGCAAAAAGGGCGCCCGATCTGCGGCAGGCGGATCGGGCGCCCTTTTTCTCTTCGGCTCATCTGGGGAGGGTGCATCCCCGGCGATCCTGTGTATAAATCATTCCCTTTTGGTCAGACTATTCCTGCATAGCACAGCGCAGCAAAGCCGCCGCGCCGAAAAGCCGCAGCGGCAACCTGAGGGAGGGAAACGGTTTGGAACAGGAGATTAAACTGCTGGAAGCGGTCGTCAAATGCAGCGAGATGGGGCAGGGGACCCTTGACCATCTGGCCGATGTCAACGAGAACGGTGTCTTCGCCGATACGATGCGGATCCAGCGAGGGGAATATGAGTCCATCCGGGAGGAAGCCTCCCGGATGCTCCTCTCGCTGGGGGAGGATCCGGGACAGCTGTCCGCCTTTGAAAAATTGAGCACCGCCGTGGGGATCAAGATGAACACCCTGACCGATAAAAGTGCCCGCCACATGGCCGAGATGCTGATTCAGGGCAGCACAATGGGGATTGTCGACCTGACCAAGGCGATCCGGGACAACCCCGGTGCGGGGGAGCCGGCACATCGTCTGGCCGATCGCCTGCTCCGGTCAATGCAGCGGGATGTCGAAGAGCTCAAGAGCTATCTGTGAGGCCCCTTGCCTCACGGCTCCGAGCGACAAAGAAAAAAGAGCCGTGCGGAAAAGAAATTTCCACGGCTCTTTTCTTTTGTTCTTTATGCCAGTTCCAATTTTTTGGAAAGCGACCAGCGGCAGAAGAGGAAACACCCCACACACTGCGCCGCGATCAGCACCACCTGTGCGCCGATCAGTACGACTATCGAGAGCTCCGGCGAAAAGTTCGAAAGCCCCGCACTGACCACCCCCACCACGGTATTGGCCACACCGAAGACCATATTGATGCCAAAACTCAGCGCGATATAGGCAGCTACTGCACCCAGAACCCGATTTTCCCGCATCCGCTGTCCCAGTGAGATCGCCGCGTAAGCCAGCAGGATGCCGGATACTATCGTGAGTGGGATCAGCACCAAAAGTTCAAACGTCAGGGTGACAAGAGTCGCGGAGGCAAAGAGTTCGTTTGCATTTCTCCAGACCAGACTGAAGAGTCCGAGGAACCCTTTCATCACCTGCGTCCCGGCGCCCAAGATCGCCAGCGAGAGTATCAGCGAAAGCCCGACGCACAGCTCCCACAGCAGTGCGGCAAGCAGCTTTGCCCACAAAAGATTGGTCGCCGAGGTCGGCAGCGTATGGACCAGATACCCCTCACCGCCGTACAGGCCGCGATAATACCGCAGCAGCAAAAACACCCACGCGGCGCAGGATCCCCCGAACAGGATCAGCGCACATCCCGTGATTAAGAGCCCGCTCATCAGCTGCTCGATCTGCGGCCACGGCAGGGAGACGCGCAGCATCAGCAGCAGCCGCGCGATTACCGACCAGCCGACCATCACTACGCACAGCGGCAGGATCTGCCGTCCTGAGGCCCTGCATTCATACTTCAAGAGTTTTGTCAGCATCGGTACACCTCCCGGAAAAAAGCGTCGACGCTGCAGCCGTTTTCCTCCCGAATCTGGGCGGCTTCAGCGCACAGCCGCACCCGGCCGTCCTGCATCAGCACCACCTGATCGACGATCCGCTCAAGATCGGCGATCAGATGGGTGGAAATTAAAACGGTGGCCTCCCGCCGGTAGTTTGAGAGGATGGTATCCAAAATATAGTCCCGCGCTGCCGGGTCCACCCCGCCGATCGGCTCATCCAATAGATAGAGCCGGGCGCGGCGGCTCATCGTCAACACCAGCTGGACCTTTTCTTTGGTCCCTTTGGAGAGGCTCTTCATCTTATCGCTCTGCGCAACCTGCAGCCGCGAGAGCATCTCCTGCGCGGCATTGGCATCAAAATCGCAGTAAAAGTCCTCCATCAGCGAGACCAGTTCTCCCACCCGCATCCATTCCGGCAGCCCCGGCCGGTCGGGCAGATAGGACACCACCGCCTTGGTCTGTTCGCCCGGCTGCATCCCGGCAATCAGGATCTCACCCGCTGTCGGCTGCAGCAAGCCCGCCGCCAATTTGATCAGGGTGGTCTTGCCGCTGCCGTTAGGGCCCAAAAGCCCGATGATCTTGCCGGGATAAAGGGTCAGCTCCACCCCGTTCAGCGCCCGGCGCAGGCCGTAGTTTTTGTAAAGCCCATTACATTCCAAAATCGGATCCATCTCATCCCTCCTTTGCGCAGGACATCTGCGCTGCCCTTACCCTATCCGCACTCCGCCGCCCTGTCAAGCAATCTTCCCCTGTCCTCTGCCGCGCACCAGCGGCCAGAGTACCGAGTTCTCTCCGAGAAGATGGGGCCGCGCAGCGATCTCCTCCAGACAGTGGGCGTCCGACCCGGTCAGCAGCTCATATCCCGGTGCGATCCGTCCCGCGGCGAGCAGCCCTTCCATCTTCTGCGGGTCGCGCAGCTCCACCGCCTCAAATACCGGCTGCTCGGGCATGATACCGAGCACCGACAGCACCGAATAGCTCTCCCGGTCAATATGTGCCGGCACCGGGATCCCGCCCAGTGCACGGCAGCGGGCGGCAGCCTCCTCCAGCCCCATGCCGCACCCGCTGACCAGCAGAGGCTGCACCCGCTCGAGCTCCCGGTCCTCCTCATCCATGACGATCTGCGTGCCGAAGACCTTCTCCTCGCACGGCACCAGAGGAAGCCTGTGCCGGATCTCGGCGGAGAGCGAGAGCGCCGCGTCCACCGTCGGCAGATAGCAGAGCAGGTGGATCTCCTCGGCGGTGTTCATCTCGATCCCGGGCAGCAGCCGCAGCCCATACGCATCACAGGCCCGCTGGATGGCGGGCAGATTTTCTGCCGCGTTGTGGTCGGTCAGCGCAATCAAATCCAACCCCGCCAGCTTGGCAAATCCCGCGATATTGGCGGGGGTCATCTGGTCATCCCCACAGGGGGACAGGCAGGAATGCAGATGCAGATCACAGCGCAGCGGCATTTTTCTTCCCCCTCTCTCCCTGAAGATCGGCGCTTTTCTCCCATCCGGTCCGGTGCCGATGCCCTCTCTCAGATCCCAAGCTGCTTTGCAACCGCTGCTGCCGCCTCAAACTCCGGCAGATCGGTGCGCAGGATGTTGATTCCCTGCTGCTGTGCCCGCGCGGCGGCATCCCCCATCAGCGCGGCCTCATGGCAGAGCACCAGCACGGCAGCATCTGCCAAACTGGCCACCGCCACCGCATTGACGCTGCCCATCACGGTGCACCAGGCAGATCCCTCTTTGGCGCGTCCCATCGCCCAGGAGAGCAGATCCCCGCAAAAGCCGCAGGTGACCTCCCGCTCGGGATCCGGCAGCGGGAATGCAGGGATGAATCCGCAGGCCTTGCTCAGCTCTTCCACCGTCATCGCATTTTTCCTCCTTTTTTCAAAAGCGCCCCTTTCCTTCCCGCTCTCTGCCGCTCGGGTCAGACGGCCCGCTTTGTCTCTTTTTCACCCTTTTCCCCTTGCCTCGAAAAAGGACTCTGCCGCTCACACGCCGGAATGATTTTTCCGGTCAATCCGCAGTGCCCGCAGCACTGCCTCCATCCGCTCCCGCATCAGAACGACGCAGTCCTCGGTCGCCGCCTCTCCTCTGACAATATCCTCCGCAAGGGCGGCACAGCTCGGCGCGCCGCAGCTGCCACAGTCGAGGCCGGGCAGTACTGCGAGCAGCCGCTGCATCTCGGAATACCGTGCAAATCGCTCGCTCGCATCCCCGCCCAGCTCGAGCACCGGCTCGTACTCCATCGGTGCATCCCAGAGCAGCTGGGCGCTCTCCTCCCCGGTCAGATGGTTGCGGCTGACCGGAAGATACCGGCGCAGCAGCTTGAGTTTTGCTCTGGCAATGTAGGGGTTTTCTACCGTCAACACCCCGCCCACACAGCCGCCGGAACAGGCGTTCAGCTCCACAAAATCCAGCTCTCCGAGTTTTTCATCCTCCAGATCTTCCAGCACACGGATGACGTTTTCGATTCCGTCCGCCGCGAGATACCGCTCGGTCGAGATCAGTCCCGCAGCCTCTCCGCCGCTTTCCGCCCAGCCCAGACCAATCCGCCCGCTGGCGGAGATCGGCCGCGCAGCGGTCTGTTTCATCTTCCCGAGCAGTTTGGGATAGACCTCTTTCATCGCGGGGACGGCGTCGATCTCGCTGTGTTCGCTGCCCAGCGGCATCCGCATTGCGGTGACCTTTGCCGGGCAGGGGCTGATAAACACTGCGCCGATCTGCTCGGGCAAAATCCCGGTGCGCTGGGCCGCCTGCCGCTTTGCCAAACGGGCAGCGAGCTCGACCGGCGCGAGGATCGGCAGCACATGGGCAAGCAATCCGGGAAACCGCACCCCGATCAGCCGCAGCACCGCCGGGCAGGCGGAGCTGATGACCGGCTTTACCACATCCGGGCGCGCGAGATACCGGCGGGTGGCATCGCTGACCAGCTCCGCTGCACAGGCCACCTCATACACCTCGTCAAATCCCAATTCCTCCAGTGCGCTGAGCACCAGATCGGTGTCCTCCAGATTGTTGAACTGGGCATAGAGGCTCGGGGCAGGCAGTGCGATTTTATAGCGAAACCGCTCGATGGATTCCAGCGGATCATAGATCGCTTGTTTTGCGTGGTGCGGGCAGATCCGAATGCACTCCCCGCAGTCGATACAGCGCTCCGAACTGATGGTCGCTTTTCCCTCCCGCACCCGGATCGCCCCGGTGGGGCACCGTTTGATGCAGTTGGTGCAGCCCATACATCGCTCCCGATCGAGGGTGACCGAATGAAAAAATTCACCCACGAAAACCCCTCCTCCCTCTAAAAAAACACAGCCGCAGGGGCGGCTGCAAAGGGCGCTCAGCTGCGCCCGATCTCGACGGCCATCCGGATATGGGTTCCCCGTCCGACCTCGGATGTAATCTCAAATGAATCGGTATATTTTTTCATGTTCGGCAGCCCCATGCCGGCCCCAAATCCGAGGCTGCGCACCTCGTCCGGCGCGGTGGAATATCCCTCGCTCATCGCCAGCGCGATGTCCGGGATGCCCGGGCCCTCATCGTCCAGCCACATCTCGATCCGCTCCGGGGTGACCTCCACCCGGATCTCGCCTCCACCGGCATGAATCGCAAGGTTGATCTCCCCCTCATACAGCGAGATCGCCGCCTTGCGCACCGCTGCTGCCGGAAAGCCCAGCCGCTTGAGCCGCGCTTTGAGATCGGCACTCGCCTCCCCGGCACGGGTGAAGTCATCCCCCGGCACCTGATACTGGAGTACGATCTTCTCCTCTCCGTTTGCCATCAGTGCACACCGCCTCTCAGCCCCTGCTCGTACAACAGGCCACAGGCCGTGAACATCGTGTGCTCGGTGCACAGGATCGCCATATCCCGCTCATTTGCCAGCGCGAGGATCCCGGCATCCGGCCTCTTGCCCCGCACAAAGACGATGCAGATCATATCCATCATGTCGGCGGTACGGACCACCTGCGGGTTGTTGAGCCCGGTAATCAGCACCGACTGATCCTTGACAAAGGCCAACACGTCGCTCATCATATCACTTCCGCAGGCGGTATGGACCTCCCGGTCGAGATCGGCCTGCGGGGTCAGCAGCTGTGCGTCGAGAATCTGGATAATGTCGGAAATCTTCATATACAACCTCCCTGCGGCGCAATAATTTTCCGTCGATAAGAAGTCCTCTGCTGTTTTGTCCTTCTTTTTTACCATTATATCGGATAACGGAAAAGTGCGCAATGTACAAAAATTTATCGCATCTTTGTGCATTTTTTCAACAAAATCCAATAAAAAACGCATAGCGTGAAATTTAGGGTTTTGTTATAATGATTATGTCTGGAAATTTCGCTCAATTTTGCGAAACAAAAAACCGCGCTCGGCCGCGCGGGACAAAAAGGGAGGATTTTTGAATGGCGAACGGAACATCAGCGCCCTTCAGGGGCACGCCAGAGCAGGAGCAGAAGCTCAGGAACTGGCTGGCGGAACACAAGACGATGCCGGGTGCCGCGATGCCTGCGCTGCAGTATGCACAGGAGATCTACGGCTATCTGCCCATTGAGGTACAGCGGATCGTCGCTGAGGAGCTGGATATGCCGCTGGAGGAGATCTATGGCGTATCTACTTTTTATGCGCAGTTCAGCTTGAACCCGAAAGGGCAGTACAAGATTTCAGTGTGCCTTGGCACCGCCTGCTATGTCAAAGGCAGCGGCAAGATCTATGAAAAGCTGCAGGAAAAGCTGGGGATTACCGGCGGAGAGTGCACCCCGGACGGCAAATTCAGTCTGGACGCCTGCCGCTGTGTCGGCGCCTGCGGTCTGGCTCCGGTCATGACCATCAACGATGATGTCTACGGTCGCCTGACCGGCGATGAGCTGGACGAGATCCTCGCCAAATACTGATCGCTGCACAAAAGAGGGAGGAAGCGGGATGCAGGAACTGTCGATGAATCTGCTGGATATTGCACAGAACAGCGTCGCTGCCGGCAGCACCCTGACCCAGATCACCATCGCGATCGACACTGCAGCAAAGCGGCTGACCCTCACCATCGCCGACAACGGCAAGGGGATGGATGAGGAGACGGTGCGGCGGGTCACCGATCCGTTTTATACCACCCGCACCACCCGCAAGGTCGGATTGGGGCTGCCCCTGTTTCAGGAGGCCGCCCGCGCGACCGGCGGGGAATTGACCATCCGCTCTGCAGTGGGAAAAGGCACTACGGTGGAGGCTTTTTTTACCCTTGGCCACATCGACCTCGCCCCGCTGGGCGATCTGTCCGGGACAATCGCCGGGCTGGTGCAGTGCAACCCGGAACTGGATTTCGTCTACCGGGTCATCAGCGATGGAGAGACCTTCTGCATGGACACCCGCCAGCTGCGGCAGATGCTGGACGGGGTCTCCCTTGCGACGCCGCAGGTTGCGATCTTCCTGCGGGAGTACCTTGAGGAACATACCGAAAATCTACTGAAAAGGAGCACACAGATATGAAGAGTCTGGAAGAGCTTGCCGCCATCCGTGACAAGATGAAGAATATCGTCAATACCCGTGAAGCGGGCGAAAATAATATCCGGATCGCCGTCGGCATGGCAACCTGCGGCATTGCGGCGGGCGCCCGTCCTGTGCTGAACGCCTTTACCGAGGAGGTCGCCCGGCGGGAGCTGTCCGGGGTAACGGTCACCCAGACCGGCTGCATCGGCATCTGCCAGTATGAGCCGGTGGTCGAGGTATTCGTCCCCGGTCAGGAGAAGGTCACCTATGTCAAAATGACCCCTGAAAAGGCGGCCCGGGTCGTCGCCGAGCACATCGTCAGCGGAAAGCCGGTCGCCGAATACACCATCGGCGCGGCCCAGAGATAAAGGAGGGAGAGCAATGTTCAGATGCCATGTCATGGTCTGCGGCGGCACCGGCTGTACCTCCTCCGGCAGCGCCAAAATCATGGAGGCCTTCGAGCGGGAAATCGCCATCAACGGCCTTGATCAGGAGGTCAAGGTTATCCACACCGGCTGCTTTGGCCTGTGCGCGCTGGGCCCCATCGTCGTCGTCTATCCCGAGGGCTGCTTTTACAGCCGGGTCAAGGAGGAGGACGTCGGGGAGATCGTCCGGGAGCACCTGCTCAAGGGCCGCCCGGTCACCCGGCTTCTCTATGAGGAGACGGTGGATCAGGACGAGATCAAGTCCCTGTCCGAGACCAACTTCTACAAAAAGCAGCACCGGGTTGCGCTGCGCAACTGCGGCGTCATCAACCCCGAAAATATCGAGGAGTACATCGCCTTTGACGGCTACCGGGCTCTTGGCAAGGTCCTCACCGAGATGACCCCCGACGAGGTGATCCAGACGATGCTGGACAGCGGTCTGCGCGGCCGCGGCGGCGCGGGCTTCCCCACCGGCCTCAAATGGAAATTTGCTGCCGGCAACCGCGGCAAGGTGCAGAAATATGTCTGCTGCAACGCCGATGAGGGCGACCCCGGCGCCTTTATGGACCGCTCGGTTCTCGAAGGTGATCCCCATGTCGTGCTCGAGGCAATGGCGATTGCCGCCTATGCGATCGGCGCCACACAGGGGTACATTTACATCCGGGCGGAGTATCCGATTGCGGTTCAGCGGCTGCGGATTGCGATTGATCAGGCGCGGGAGTACGGCCTGCTGGGCAACAACATCTTCGGCACCGATTTCTGCTTTGACATCGACCTCAAGCTCGGCGCCGGCGCCTTTGTCTGCGGCGAGGAGACCGCGCTGATGACCTCGATCGAGGGCAAGCGCGGCGAGCCGCGGCCCCGTCCGCCCTTCCCGGCGGTCAAGGGCCTGTTTGCCAGCCCGACCATCCTCAACAACGTCGAGACCTACGCCAACATCCCCCAGATCATCCTCAACGGACCGGAGTGGTTTGCCTCGATGGGCACCGAGAAGAGCAAGGGCACCAAGGTCTTTGCACTGGGCGGCAAGATCCACAACACCGGTCTGGTCGAGGTCCCGATGGGCACCACTCTGCGGGAGATCGTCGAGGAGATCGGCGGCGGCATCCCGAACGGCAAGAAGTTCAAGGCCGCACAGACCGGCGGTCCCTCCGGCGGCTGTATCCCCGCCTCGCTGATCGACACCCCGATCGACTATGACAACCTGATCGCAATCGGCACCATGATGGGTTCCGGCGGCCTGATCGTCATGGACGAGGACACCTGCATGGTGGACATCGCGAAGTTCTTCCTCGAGTTCACCGTGGATGAGTCCTGCGGCAAATGCGCCCCCTGCCGGATCGGCACCCGCCGCCTGCTGGAGCTGCTCGAGAAGATCACCGACGGCCGCGGCGAGATGGAAGATCTGGACAAGATCGAGGAGCTGGCCTCCTTTATCAAGGCCAATTCCCTGTGCGGTCTCGGTCAGACCGCGCCCAACCCCGTCCTCTCGACACTGCGGTATTTCCGGGATGAGTACATCGCCCACATCAAGGACAAACGCTGCCCGGCCGGTGTCTGCAAAAAGCTGCTGCAATACCGGATCGACCCGGTCAAATGCAAGGGCTGCACCCTCTGCGCCCGCACCTGCCCGGCCGGCGCAATCAAGGGCAGCGTGAAGAACCCGCACGTGATTGACCAGTCCAAGTGCATCAAGTGCGGCGCCTGCATGGAGAAGTGCAAGTTCGGCGCGATTTCCAAAGGTTAAGAGAGGGAGGGAAACAAAAGGTGGATACTGTAAACATCAAGATCAATAATGTCGCTTACACCGTCAAGGCCGGTTCGACCATCCTTGAGGCCTGCCACGAGGTCGGCATCGATATCCCGACCCTCTGCTACCTCAAGGAGATCAACGAGATCGGCGCCTGCCGGATCTGCATCGTCGAGGTCAAGGGTGCCAAGAGTCTGGTTACCGCCTGCGTCTATCCGGTCAACGAGGGGATGGAGATCTTCACCAACACCCCTAAGGTCTTTGCCGCCCGCAAGACCAATCTCGAGCTGGTGCTCTCGACCCACAACAAAGACTGTCTGGCCTGTGTGCGCAACGGCAGCTGTGAGCTGCAGGCGCTCTGCCTGCGGTATGGGGTGGACAACTCCAACCGGTTCGCCGGCGAGATGCCGGTCAGCGAGATCGACGACTCGGCCCCGCATCTGATCCGCGATAATTCGAAGTGCATCCTCTGCCGCCGCTGCGTCGCGGTCTGCAAGAACCTGCAGCATGTCGGGGTCATCGGCCCCAACGAGCGCGGTTTCAAGACCCATATCGGCTCCGCATTTGAGGCGCGTCTTGCGGATACCAGCTGCGTCCACTGCGGCCAGTGCATCGTTGCCTGCCCGACCGGTGCGCTGCGCGAGAAGGACGACACCGACAAGGTCTGGGCCGCGCTGGCGGATCCCGCAAAGCATGTCGTCGTACAGCCCGCGCCGAGTGTGCGCGCGACGCTGGGCGAGTGCTTCGGCGATCCGATTGGCACCAATGTCGAGGGCAAGATGGTCGCTGCGCTGCGCCGTCTGGGCTTTGACAAGGTATTCGACACGGATTTTGCAGCTGACCTGACCATCATGGAAGAGGCGCACGAATTCCTCGACCGGGTCAAGAATGGCGGCAAGCTGCCGCTGATTACCAGCTGCAGCCCCGGATGGGTCAAATTCTGCGAATACTATCATCCCAACTTCATCGACAATCTTTCCAGCTGCAAATCCCCGCAGCAGATGTTCGGCGCAACGGTCAAGAGCTATTACGCCGAGAAGGCAGGCATCGACCCGCAGGATATCGTCTGCGTCTCGGTGATGCCCTGCACCGCCAAGAAGTTTGAGATCACCCGCGAGGACGAAGCCGCCAACGGCGTGCCGGATGTCGATATCTCGATCACAACCCGTGAGCTTGCTCGGATGATCGAGCGGGCCGGCATCACCTGGTCCAGCTTGCCGGACGAGAAATTCGACCCGCTGATGGGCGAGTCCTCCGGCGCGGGCACCATCTTCGGCGCGACCGGCGGCGTGATGGAGGCGGCACTGCGCACCGCTGTGGAGACCCTGACCGGCGAGGAGCTGAAGCAGGTGGAGTTCCACGAGGTACGCGGCACGGCCGGGATCAAGGAGGCCAGCTATGAGGTGGCCGGGATGACGGTCAATGTCTGTGTCGCCAGCGGTCTTGAGAACGCGCATCAGGTGCTGCGGAGCATCGAGAAGGGGGAGAAGAACTACCACTTCATCGAGTTCATGGCCTGCCCGGGCGGCTGCGTCAACGGCGGCGGACAGCCCTACCAGCCGGCGAGTGTGCGCAACTTTGTCGATCTCAAGGGACTGCGCGCCAAGGCGCTGTACAGCGAGGATGAGCGGCAGGCCTACCGCAAGAGCCACACCAATCCCGAGATTATCCAGCTCTACAAAGAGTATCTCGGTGAGCCGGGCAGCGAGAAGGCCCACCATCTGCTGCATACCAGCTACAAAAAGCGGGAGATTCTCTACTGATTTTAATTGCTTTTTAATTCAATCTTTTCAAAGCAGAAAAAAGAACGAGTTTCCGTTTGGGAACTCGTTCTTTTCTCTTTCAGTCTTGCTCTGTCTGT
>CALXIJ010000077.1 GCA_944388335.1 uncultured Pygmaiobacter sp. | reverse complement strand
AGTTCGGGTCAATGGTTTCCTGTACCATCTTCTCGGCGTCATGCAGCACCGTCAGGGTGCGCAGTCCGAGAAAATCCATCTTTAGCAGTCCCAGCTCCTCGATGGTGGTCATGGTGAACTGGGTCACAATCTGGCCATCGTTGCAGGAAAGCGGGACATATTCGTTTGCCGCTTCACGGGTAATCACGACACCGGCCGCATGGGTCGAGGCATGGCGCGGCATACCCTCGATCTTGAGCGCCATCTCGATCAGCTCATGTACTTTGGGATCGGTGTCGTACATCTGCTTGAGGTCATGTGAGACCTTCAGCGCCTTGCTGAGGGTCATTTTCAGCTCCGACGGCACCTGCTTTGCGACCTGATCGACCGCCTGATAGGGCATGCCGAGCACCCGGCCCACATCCCGGATCGCAGCCCGGGCCGCCATGGTTCCGAAGGTGATGATCTGAGCGACATGGTCTGCGCCGTACTTGCGCACCACATAATCGATGACCTCCTGCCGGCGCTCATAGCAAAAATCAACGTCAAAATCCGGCATGCTCACCCGTTCGGGATTCAAAAACCGCTCAAAGAGCAGATTGTATCGAATGGGGTCGATGTTGGTGATCCCCATACAGTAGGCCGCAAGGCTTCCTGCGCCGCTGCCGCGGCCCGGGCCGACCGGGATTCCCTGACTGCGGGCATAATTGATGAAGTCAAAGACAATCAGATAGTAGTTGATGTACCCCATCCGGTCGATGACCGAGATCTCGTAATCCAGCCGCTCGCGCACACCGCTCGGCACGTTCGGCCCATAGTGCCGCTGCAGCCCCTTCTCACAGAGATCACGAAAATATTCCTTGTTATCCTGCCCATTCGGCGCTTCAAAATAAGGCAGTTTGGTCACACCGAATTCAAAGTCAAAGTTGCACCGCTCCGCAATTCGGTTGGTGTTCTCGCATGCTTCCGGCACCGATGCAAACAGCTGGTACATCTCCTCGGTGCTCTTGACATAGAACTCGTCCGAGCCGAACTCCAGAACGTCCTCATCCTCTACCGTTTTGCCGGTCTGGATACAGATCAGGACATGGTGCATCCGGCTGTCCTCTTTTGTCAGGTAATGGCTGTCGTTGGTCGCCACCAACGGGATCTCCAGCTCCCGGGCAAGCCGGATCAACTGGGGCAGCACCTCCCGCTGCTCCGGCAAACCATGGTCCTGCAGCTCGATGTAATAGTGCTCCGGTCCAAACAGCTCTTTATAAAAGAGCGCGCACTCCTTGGCCCTGTCCCAATCCCCGGCCATCAATGCCTGCGGAATCTCGCCGGCAAGGCAGGCGGACAGCGCGATTAGCCCCTCATGGTATTCCCGCAGAAGCTCGTGATCAATCCGCGGTTTGCCGTAAAAACCGTCGACAAACCCAGCGGAAACCAGTTTTATGAGGTTCTGATATCCGGTCTGATTTTCACACAGCAGAACCAAATGGTAGTTGGAGGAATCAATCCTGTGCACTTTATCGAACCGGGTGCGCGGCGCGACATACACCTCGCAGCCGATGATCGGCTTGATTCCCGCCTTTTTTGCCGCTTTATAAAAATCCACCGCGCCGTACATCACACCGTGGTCGGTGATTGCGACCGCCGTCTGCCCCAGCTCCTTGATCCGGTCGAACAGCCGGTCGATCCGGCAGGCACCGTCAAGCAGACTGTATTCGGTGTGCAGATGCAGGTGGGTAAACTGTCTTGTTTCGCTCATCTGGTCTCTTCCTTGTCCTTGGTTGTTGAATGGGTAATCTGCTGCGCAAGATTGGTCAGTTTTTTCATCCGGTGGCAGACCCCCGCCCTGCTGAGGGGAGGATCGAGCAGCTGTCCCAACTCCGCCAGCGAGTACTCCGGGTACTGTTCCCGCAGCTTGGCCACCTCCTGCAGTTCCAAAGGAAGCGTGGCAAAGCACTGGTGCTCCCGCAGGATCCGCACCGCCTCCAACGCGCTGCCGGAAGCAGCGACGATCTTGTCAATATTCGCATTCTCACAGTTTGCGATCCGGTTGGCCTTGTTGCGCAGCTCCTTGTAGACCTTGCGCTCCATCACTTCCAAGCTGGCACTGGTGGCCCCCATCGCGGTGAGCAGATCTTCCACCTGTTCGCTCGCCTTAAAATAGAGCAGCTGTGCATTCTTCCGCTCCACAATCCCCGGCTCAAATCCGCGCTGGCGCAGCAGTTGGCCGAGATCCTCGATCGCGGCGTGTCGGCTGCTGGCGAACTCGAGGCTGTATTCCCGTGCCGGGTCCGCCACCGTGCCGCAGCTGAGAAACGCCGTGGCGAGAAAATGGAAGAAGCACTCGCCGCAGACAAAGAGGGAGGGATCGATCCGCAGCTGCGGCTCGTTCCCGTTCAGTCCAACGGTCATCAGCAGCATCGCCACTTCATCTGGATCCTTGATCGAGAACTCGTAGATCACGCTTTCAGTGCGCTGTTTTGTGATCACCTCACCGTGCAGCCCCAGACGACGGAACAGCCGCTGCGCCGTCTGAGCCACCAGCGCGCGCTCGGTCTGCAGGACCAGCCCTTTGTCATCCAGATAGCGGGAAAAGAGGGCAAATCCATAGCAGGCGGCGCGCACACAGCAGGGCTTATGGATATTCTTTTTGCACAGCTCCGTCTTTGCCTTACCGGAAAAACTCATCTATCTCACACATTCCTCTCCGCATCGCGGTGCTGGATGGAAACCCGGTAGCCCGCAGCGGATGCAAAATCATATAGCTTGCGGGCAAAGGTCACCGAGCGATGCTTTCCTCCGGTGCAGCCCACCGCGATCAAAAGTTGGCTTTTGCCCTCCTTGACATAGAGCGGCAGCGCGTATTCCAGCAAACTCTCCATCCGGCGCAGCAGCTCCTGAGACTCCTCAAATCCCATCACATAGTCATAGACCTCGGCGTCAAGACCGGTCTTATGCTTTAATTCCGGGATATAAAAGGGATTTGGCAGGCAGCGCACGTCAAAGACCAGATCCGAATCCTTTGGGATGCCGTACTTAAATCCAAAGGAGACAACGGTGATCGCCATTCCCTGACGGCTGTCCGATGTAAAGAGGGAGACAATCCGATCCCTCAACTGCGCGGTCGAGAGGACCGAGGTATCGATGTGATAGTCGGCACGGTCCGCAATCGGCTGCAGCATCCTGCGCTCGCGGCGAATTGCTTCCTCGGGGGAGATCTTGTTCTTGATGCTCACCGGGTGGGTGCGTCTTGTCTCCTTGTACCGGCGCTCGAGCACCTCATCCCGCGCGTCGAGAAATAGGCACTGGAAAGGAATTTTATTCTGCCGCAGCTGCTCGAGCGCCTCCTCCAGACCGCCATATTCTTCGCCTCCGCGCACATCCATCACGACAGCCAGCTTTTCGATCTCATTGCCGCTCTGCCGAGAAAACTCCACAAACCGGTAGAGCAGAGCCGGCGGAAGGTTGTCAATACAGAAATATCCGATGTCTTCCAGCGCGTGCACCGCCTGCGACTTTCCTGCGCCGGAAAGCCCACTCACGATCAACAGTCCCATTTTTGCGCTCCTCTCCCCCGGCTGCCGCTCAGCGGACAACCCGGATCTCCTTTTCCAGATGGATGCCTGTCTTTTCCTCCACAACCCGGGCCACCTCATCCGCGACAGCCAGCACATCCCGTGCCGTTGCGCCGCCGAGATTTACCACAAATCCGCTGTGCTTTTCGCTCACCGCCGCACCGCCGATCCGGAATCCCTTCAGCCCACACTGCTCAATCAGTGCCGCGGCATAGCCGTTCTTCGGCCGTTTAAAGGTGCTTCCCGCACTGGGTTTATCCAGCGGCTGCTTTGCCGTCCGCCTTGCCAGATAATCCTCCATTCTATCGACGATCTCCTCTCGCGGCGCGGGATGCAGCGCGAACTGCACGCTGAGGACAGTCCCGCCCTTCTGCTCAAACCGGGAGGTTCGATAGGCAAGATCCAACTCTTCCCGCAAAAAGCGGCGAGGATTTCCCTTTTCATCGAGGCCGTCCACCGCCTGCAGAACATCCTTCATCTCTCCGCCATAGGCGCCTGCATTCATATACACCGCGCCCCCGACCGACCCTGGAATCCCATAGGCAAATTCGAGACCGGCAAGTCCACGCTCTGCCGCAAAACGGCAAACCGCCGACAGGCCGGCGCCGCATCCCGCAGTCAGAACGCCGTCCGGATCCACACTGATCTGATCCAGACCCCTGCCCAGACGAATGACCACTCCGTCATACCCCTCATCGGCAAACAGGGTGTTCGAGCCGTTGCCAAGCAGGTAACTGCGCACCCCGGCCTCCCGACAGAGGGCAAGCGCGCGCACCAGCTCCTGCTGTGTGCGGGGCTGGCAAAACAGTGCTGCCGGTCCGCCGATGTGAAAGGTGGTATGTCTGCTCAGCGGCTCCTGCTCTCGGGCGGGAATTCCCTCCCGCTCCATCTGCTGCGCCAACTGCTGGTATTCCGTCATTCCAATTTCTCTCCCTCTGCGGGTCCCCCGCACAAAATCGCACAGCGCATCCCGCCGGGATGCGCCGCGCGTGTCAGTGTCATTTTTTCTTTTCCCTGCTATTTTATCCGCTGATGTCGTTTTCCAGTCCCAATTTTTCCATCAGCTCTTCCGCCGCATTGTAGCCCATCCGCTTTTGCCGGTTGCAGATCGCAGCAGTCTCAAGGATAACGGCCAGATTCCGGCCCGGATGCACCGGGATCACAGTGTAGGGTACTTCGAGGCCCATCAGCTCGATGGTCTCGCTCTCAAGGCCGGTGCGGCTGTAATTTTTGGTCTTATCCCAGTGCTGCAGCTCCACCACAAGGTCCACCCGCTCGGTCGCTTTGACCGCACCGGAGCCAAAGACCCGCGCCACATTGATGATCCCGATGCCGCGCAGCTCGATAAAGTGGCGGATATTCTCCGGCGCCGCGCCGACAATCGTGCGGTTGGAGACTCGGCGCAGTTCCACCGCGTCGTCTGCGATCAGCCGGTGTCCGCGCTTGACCAGCTCGACGGCGGTCTCGCTCTTGCCCACGCCGCTGTCGCCGAGGATCAGAATACCCTCGCCATAGACCTCAACCAGCACGCCATGGCGAGTGATGCGGGGCGCGAGCTCTACCCCGAGAATCGAGATAATGTCCGACATCAGCCGGGAGGTACTCTCTGCGGAGGAGAGCACCGGCACCCCGTACTCCGCGGCAAATTCCAGCATCGTGTCATAGATATACAGACTGCGGGAGATCATCACCGCAACAGGCTTGGTGGCAAAGAGGGCATGGATGCGCTCGGTGCGCTCCTTCTCATCCAGTCCTTCCAAGAAGGACATCTCCACCTTGCCGCAAATTTGGATCCGCTTGGGGTCAAAATACTCATGATATCCTGCGAGGAACAGTCCTGGGCGGTTGACATCTGCGGAGATAATCTTGATCTCTTCAACCGCACAGGGGGTGTAGACCACCTCGAGGCCGAGGTCCTTCACCAATTTGGAAAGTTTGACGCTAAATTCCATTTTCACAGCCCTCATTTCTGCCTCACGGCCCTGACGGCAGCGCATTTTTATCGCTGCAGCCCATAATGTTATCATTATTATAGTATAAAGAATGCGCTGAGTGCAACACAAAGCCTTGCGCTAAATTTTAAGTCTGTTATAATGAAACTACTTTCTTCCACCGGTTCGCTTTTGGATGCTGCGAACCGATTAACTGCCGTGTGTGTATCCTTCTTATATGCCGCGGCTACAAAAATGATAAACGAGGTATAAGCATGAAGGTTGCAATCTTTACCGAGACCTACTATCCCTTTATCAGCGGAGTCGTGACCCATATTGAAACGCTGAAAAACGGCCTTGAAGCGCAGGGGCACAAGGTTCTGATCGTCACAATGGATCCGAAGGCGGATCACCACTATGTGCGGGACGGTATTCTCTATTGCCCCTCCATCCCCCTCAAAAAGATCTATGGATATGGGGTGGCAAACCCGCTCAACCTGCGGCGTCTGTCCTATATCCGCGCCTTTAACCCGGATATCATCCACATCCAAACCGAGTTTACGATGGGATTGTTCGGTCTGTTCTGTGCTCGTCGCCTCAAAAAGCCGGTGGTCTATACCCTGCACACGATGTATGACGACTATCTGTTTTATGTCGCCCCGGGTGAGCGGATGCAGAAGGTGGTCAAACCCGGCGCCCACTGGTATTTCCGCCATGTCGCAAAGCGCGCCACCGAGATCATCGGCCCCTCGACAAAGGTGGTGGAGTTCTTGCGCCGCTGCGGGGTCGAGCGGCATATCAACATCATCCCGAACACGGTCGACCTGAGCGACTTCATGGTCGAAAATGTCAAGCCTGAAGATGTCGAAAAGGTCCGCACAAAGCTCGGGATCCGTCCGGGAGACATCTCGATGCTCTTTGTAGGACGCCTTGGCAAGGAGAAAAGCCTTGACGTTTTGATCAATCTCTTCGCCGCAAATTTCTCCGGCGAAGAGCGTTTCAAGCTCTTTATCATCGGCGACGGCCCGCAGGCCGCTTCGCTCCGTGAACAGGTTGAAGCGCACGGACTGCAAAACCAGATTCATCTGCTGGGCAGGATCGATCACGAATTGCTGCCGCCCTATTTTCAGGCCTGTGACCTCTTTACAACCGCCTCTCTCTCGGAGATCAACAGCATCTCGATGCTGGAGGCCATGGCAAGCGGCCTTTATGTGATCCAGCGTCTGGATATTTATAACCGTGATCAGATCCATCAGGGGCAAAACGGGGATATTTTTACCAGCAGCGCGGAGTATGCAAAAATCATCCGGGATTATGCCGCAATGACCGATGAGGAGCGGCAGAAGCTGCGCACCACCGTCTCGGATACCACCCGCAAATACGGGGAAAAGGAATTTACGCAGGCAGTCGTCAATGTTTACGAACGCGCAATCTACGAATACTGCTATCGTCCCTGAGTTTCTCCTCACTTTGATTCCTCTATAACAGCGCTGCGCCCACTGCGGGAGTCTCCCTCAGCGGGCGTTTTTTCTCTCCGATCTGCAAAAATTCTTGCTTGGTCACAATATTTTTCCTCTGTTTACCGCAGTTCCGCGCGTTCCGTTTTTTGTTTTGGCAGCAAGGGGAAATTTCAAGGGGATTTTCCGGATCCTTATTGGAACTCTTTGTTCTCCTCAACCCGCTGGGCCGGGATCTCTTGCAAGATTCCCTCATATGACGGTATAATTACAATCAGATCTGCAAAGGAGGGATCTCCATGGCATCTGAGATCGAAGAGGAAATTGCACAGGCCGCAAAAGACCTGCTGATCAACAAACATGTAAAGCGTCTCACTGTGAAGGATATCGTGGAGGCGTGCCAGATTACCCGGCAGACATTTTATTATCATTTTGAGGATATTCCTGCGCTCTTTCGCTGGATGTTCGAGCGTGACAGCGCCCGTACCCTGTTGGAAGTGAGATCCCTGCACGGCGGAGAGGAACAGCTCCGTTATCTCTTCGTCATGGGCCTGAATGCCCTTCCCTATGTGAAAAAGGGAATGTCCGGGAATTACCGGGATGAACTCGAGTCCTATCTCTCCCAGTACATCCAGCGTTTGTTTGGGCAGATCTGTGACGAGGAGGGGCTTTACCAAGACTGTACCCGCTTTGAGGTTAAGTTGATTCTTCGGTATCACAGTCAGGCCATTTTGGGGCTTTTCCGTGACTGGACGGAGGACGACACCAAAAATCTGGATCAAATTGTCCACACGGTATTTCGCATTCTCACCGAGGGAATTTCCCCAAGGGGAAAAAACTCCGAAAAGGTCGTCATCTAATACAAATTGCACAAAAGAGCCAAAGTATTTTTTACACTTTGGCTCTTTTGTCTATACACTGTTCATTTTATGATAATTGCATTCTGATAAACAACTTTCTATAATGACAGATAAGAAGGAGGAAACGGTTAATGACACACGATCTTCTCTCGATAAAACTGTGTCAGCTGGATGACCAGATCGGCAAGCTGCACAGCCGCATCTATATGTCCGAAACGGCCGGAACGCTTAAGCTGCGGGATGAGATCGACCGCCTCGCGAGAGAATGCGCCGAATCCCAGTTTGCACTGAGGGAAAGCCTTCAGCGCTCAAAGTGCGATCTGGCACCGGCCCTATCCTGCGGGTATGATCAAATCGAACAGGTAATTCAGAATACAAAGGCCCAAATTCAAAAGCTGGAAAGGGACAATTCAGATCCTCAGGCTGCTGCGGAAGAACAACTGCTTGTGGCAGAATATGCGCTTGATTTTGCCTGTCAGGCGGCCAATCATGCTCTTTTGCTCTCTTTGTCTGCCATTGACGCTCAGCTTTCCCAGCAAGAAGAAAGGAAGATATCATGAAGGAAGTAAAATCTCCTAAAAAACCACTGATCTATTATTACTGTATCGTTTTGCTAATTGTGTTTCTGTTCAATCTTCTCGTCACCCCGCTGATGTCCTCCAATCAGGTCAAGGAGGTCGATTATGGTACTTTTATGGACATGATCGACGACAAGGACATCGGCACGGTGCAGGTGGAGGATACCCAGATCCTGTTTACCAACAAGGATGAGAGCACCGTTTACACCACCACCCCGATGGAAGATCCCACCTTGACCGAGCGGCTGCACGCTTCCGGCGCGAAATTTGACCGGGTTGTCGAGGAGCAGATCTCCCCGTTCTGGAATTTCATGCTGACCTTTGTGCTGCCCATCCTCATCTTTGTCGGGCTCGGGCAGTATATGAATAAAAAGCTGATCGAGCAGGCAGGCGGAAAAAATGCGCTCTCCTTCGGGATGGGCAAGAGCAATGCAAAGGTGTATGTACAGTCCACAAAGGGCATCCGCTTTTCCGATGTTGCGGGAGAGGACGAGGCAAAGGAGAGTCTCGCTGAGATTGTAGACTATCTGCATAACCCGCAGAAGTACACCGAAGCCGGCGCTTCGATGCCGAAAGGCATCCTTCTTGTAGGCCCTCCGGGAACCGGCAAGACGATGCTCGCCAAGGCTGTCGCAGGTGAAGCCGGCGTCCCCTTCTTCTCGCTCTCCGGCTCGGAATTTGTCGAGATGTTCGTGGGTATGGGCGCATCCAAGGTACGTGACCTCTTCAAGCAGGCGAAGGAAAAAGCCCCCTGCATCGTGTTTATTGATGAGATCGACGCCATCGGCCAAAAGCGCAGCAGCGGCGGCTATGGCGGAAATGATGAGCGGGAACAGACCCTGAACCAGCTGCTCACCGAGATGGACGGTTTTGAGGAGAATACCGGCGTCATCATCCTTGCCGCCACCAACCGTCCGGAGTCTCTGGACCCTGCACTTACCCGCCCGGGCCGTTTTGACCGCAGAGTCCCCGTCGAGCTCCCTGACCTCAAAGGCCGAGAGGCGATTTTGGAGGTTCATGCCAAAAAGATCAAAACCGCGCAGGATGTTGATTTCCATGCGATTGCGCGGATGGCTGCCGGTGCCTCTGGTGCAGAACTGGCAAATATCATCAATGAGGCGGCGCTTCACGCGGTGCGCGACGGCCGCACGGTGGTCAACCAGTCCGATCTCGAGGAGAGCATTGAGGTTGTCATTGCCGGATACCAAAAGAAAAACGCCGTGCTCTCGGACACCGAGAAAAAAATTGTCGCATATCATGAGATTGGCCATGCACTCGTCGCTGCAAAGCAGTCCAACTCCGCACCCGTGCAGAAAATCACGATCATTCCCCGCACCTCCGGTGCATTGGGCTACACCATGCAGGTCGAAACCGGCGATAAATACCTGATGACCAAGGAAGAGCTGGAAAACAAAATTGCCACCTATACCGGCGGACGGGCCGCAGAAGAGGTTGTTTTCGGCTCGGTCACAACCGGCGCTTCCAACGATATTGAGCAGGCCACAAAACTGGCCCGTGCGATGATCACGCGGTATGGTATGAGCGATGAATTTGATATGGTCGCTATGGAGACGGTCACCAATCAGTATCTGGGAGGAGACACCTCTCTCACCTGCTCTCCCGATACCCAAAAAGAAATTGATCAGAAGGTGGTGGATCTTGTGCGGGCTCAGCATGAAAAAGCCCGTAAGATCCTGATGGAAAACCGTGCAAAACTGGATGAATTGGCCAACTTCCTCTATGAAAAGGAGACCATCACCGGCGAGGAGTTCATGGAAATTTTGACAGGGGGCGAAAAGCAGTGAAACGGCACTCGGTGTACGGCTGGCTTGAGCTTATTCTCGGTATTCTGCTTATTGTGTTGGGCATCTGGGCGCTTGCCAAACCTGATTTTGTATTGACCAGCATTGTCTACGCTTATGCCATTGCAGCGATTATTATGGGGATTGCCGATCTGATATTGTATATCGAGATGGAGCGGTATATTATCGGCTTTGGATCGGTTATCTCCTTGATTTCCGGCATTCTCAGCGTGATGTGCGGCGCAATGCTGCTGGTTCATCCGCGGACCGGTGTCCTGATCCTGACCATTCTCTTCCCAATCTGGTTTATCGCGCACTGCATCTCCCGACTGACACATCTGAATTACATTCGGCTGATTGCGGGAAACGGCATTTATACCTTTATGATGGTCATCAATATCATCGGCCTCTTCCTCGGTTTCTTGATGTTGCTCAACCCGTTCTTTACCCTCTCCACCATCAGATACATTGCCAGCGCATATCTGATTCTTCTCGGTATCGATGGCATCTTGATGGCATGCAGTACAATCGGACGCTCGTGCTGAAGCGGGATGTTCCGTTTAAAATTGTGCTTTTTCTCTTGTTCCGCTTTTCCCTCTTGCAAGAAAACGCAGAATTTTAATTGCCGATTTTTTCGATCCGCAAAAGGATGGCAGCAGATTATGCAGCCATCCTTTTGTTCTTTTTTTGGAGAATGCATATTTTTTACGTTTTTGCAGTCATATTTTTGTCAAAGCTCTATCACAAAGTAACTTTTATATGATAAATAGCGAATATCTCTATTCCCTTTCTCCTTTAAACGGTATAATAATAGAGCCCCATACGGCAAAAATACAAACGGAGGGACAAATGAATTTAGTATTAAGTGATCGAAGCCTTGCGTGTCTTGAAGAAAACCGCTCCGATCTCACCTATCTTGATCTGTCAAAATTGAAGATTGCCAACTGTGTGGGTTGTTTTGGCTGTTGGACCAAGACGCCCGGCAGATGTGTCATCCGGGATGATGCGGTCAAAGTTTATCCTCTCATTGCCGCAAGCGACCGAATTTTATACGTCAGTCGGATAAAATATGGCGGATATGACACGGTCATGAAGACTATTCTGGAGCGCAGTATTCCGGTACAGCAGGCATTTATCCGTCTGCTGGACGGTGAAACGCACCATGTCCAGCGCAGGGTTCTTCCCAAAAAGGCGACTATTATCGGATATGGGGAACTCTCGTCGGCAGATCGACAGATCTTCTGCCGCCTTGTGGAACGCAACGCAAAAAATATGTGTTTTGAAAGCCACACCATCCATTTTTGCTCGGAAGATGAAGTGGAGGATGTTGTGCGAAGGGAGGTTGCATCATGGACAAGGTCTTGATTTTGAATGCAAGCCCGCGCGCGCCGCGCTCCAACTCCAAAGAATACGCCAAGCTATTTTCAAAGTTTTATCACGGCAAAACAGAATACCTTGATATTAAGAGAACCAACCACGCCGCTCTGATCGAAAAGCTGTCCGATTTTTCGGATCTTCTCTTCGTCTTTCCTCTCTATGCAGACAGTATTCCGGTGACTTTGCTGAACTTTTTAAAGGATCTCGAGCAGGTCACTCCTGCGCGAAAACCCACAATTTCGGTTTTGATCAACTGCGGTTTTATTGAACCGCAGCAGAATGACATTGCCGTCGAAATGATGCGCTTGTTTTGTAAGGAAAACGGTTATCCCTTCGGTTCCGTCTTAAAAATCGGGAGCGGAGAGGCCATTCTGTCGACCCCGTTCCAAGTCTTTTTAAACGCAAAGGTAAAAAAATTGGCCCGCAGCATCTTTCTGCACCGTTATCAGGTATTTCAGGTCACCATGCCGATTCCCAAAAGGATGTTCCTCAAGGCATCTTCGATCTATTGGGAGGAGTATGGCAAGCGAAACGGATGTTCCAAAGAGGAGATGCAGACCATGCTGATTGAGGGAAAATGATTTATATTTTTTCTTCTCTATATTTTATAATTGAAAAAGAGATTGGGCTCAAAAGCATCCAATCTCTTTTTTTATTTTCAGATTAAAAAGTTTGTAACAAATATCCTCTTTCTCAGTCTTACCTGTATAAGGAGGCGGGAGAAGTGGCTCATCGATTTCTTTTTCTTTGCAGCAGGAAGCTGAATTTTGCTCGGATCTATCGCTCAATCTTAATTTTCTTCTGTGGTATCTTTCTTGGAGCCGCTGCCAATTTATTCGATCTGTATACGACAAATCTCGGCAATGTATTCTCCCAAACATCAATCTGGATTTTCCTTTGCACCGCGATCTCTGTATACAGCAGTTCTCCAAAGCGTGCGGCCGTCAATGTATTTTTCTTCTGTACTGCAATGCTCTTCTCCTATTATGGGTCTGCAGTCATATCTCATCGAAGTTTTTCCCCCTCCATCGTCTGCGGCTGGCTGCTCTTTGCCGCTTTTACTCCTTTGTTGGGATCTCGTGTTTGGCATGCAGGAAAAAGCGGTCCCCTTTCCAAATTAATGACATTTACCCTTTTGTTTATAGAACCGGCAATTTCGATTATCCTATTTGATAAGGTGCGTTTTTCCGATCTCTTGATCGGTGTTTTTACCGTTCTTCTGCTGATAAAAAAACAGGCATCTGCCGTCCAGAAAAGTGTGGGGTGATTTAATGGAGGATTTCGAACAGATTTACTCTTCCTATTACGATACCGTATACCATTATCTTCTCTCCCTGTGCCATGACGCCGAGTGGGCACAGGAGACCACGCAGGAAGCGTTTTTCAAGGCGCTACAGCATATAGATTCTTTTCGCGGAGACTGCAAGCTGGATGTCTGGCTCTGTCAAATTGCCAAAAACGCCTTTTACACCGCCGCGAAGCGCCGCCAAAACCGTGATTTTCTTTCCGCAGCACTGTCTCCGCCGGATAAGACGGTAGAGGAAGGACTTCTGGATCAAGAGACCGCATTTGCAATTCACAAGCTTCTCCATGCGCTCGATGAGCCCTATAAAGAGGTGTTCTGGATGCGGACGTTCGGGGAGCTTTCTTTTAAAAAGATCGGTGCCCTCTTTGGCAAAACGGAAAGCTGGGCACGGGTTACCTACTATCGAGCAAAAATAAAAATCAAGGAGGGGTTACAATGAACTATCCCTGCAATCTAATCCGAGACCTGATTCCCCTATATATTGACGACGCCTGCAGTGCCGAGAGCAAAGAGGCGGTTCGAGCACATCTCAAAGAATGTCCCGCCTGCACCGCTTTTTGCAAAACCATCCACGGAGAAGGCGCTGGCGAGATTCAAGACGATGTCAATGCAGATCAGGAGCTGAAAAAAGCAGCCTCCTTTCTTGAGGTCAAAAAGAAGTTCTTTCGCAGACAAATAGTCGCCGCTTTGGGGGCCGTCGCCGCTCTATTGCTCATCCTATCGATCGGCATCGGCATCTTGAACCAGATACCTGATACCATTTCGTATAGGGACAATATCTTTGTTTCGATGAATGATCACGATCTGGTTGGCCGTTTACAGGGCAGCAGTTACAGCTCCATACAGATCAAAAATGTCGCCGTCCCCGCAAGTAGCACCGAAGCGCATTACCTTTTCTTTTCTATTACAGGTTCAAAGTGGGATCGCCTGACTGCAAATCCAAACGTCTTTTCGGAATTCACTTTAAGTTATGCCGATAAAGGCGCCGATCAGGTGGAGGCCGTGTACTATTACACCGGTTCCCTTGCCGACCTCGAAGAGATGGATACTTCCCAGTTGGGGCAGGTAATCAATGAATCTGTCTGCCTTTGGAAGAGATAACCATTAAAGCATTCTGTAAAACACTAAAAGAGCCGCAGGAGAATATCTTTCTAGATGTTTTCCTGCGGTCCTTTATTTTTGGATAAAATAAATGCATAGGGCGCCCCTGTTTATGAAAGAATGATGTATGAGGGTATTGGCAGCATCATACCATATCTTTGAGGTGATTTTTTTGAGCTTAAAATTCAGGCAAAAACTGCTCTGTGTCGGAATTCCGATCGTCGTGGGAGGGATTTCCGCCCTTTTGACCAAGGACAGTATGGAGACCTTTGCGGCCCTGAACCAGCCGCCCCTCTCCC
>CALXIJ010000076.1 GCA_944388335.1 uncultured Pygmaiobacter sp. | reverse complement strand
AACATCTGGGTCGATCCCGAGGCGGCACACGTGGTTATGGAGAGCGGCATCCCGATGACGATGGTCGGTCTGGACGTTACCCTGAAAGCCGCTATGATCGAGGAGGACGCCGCCGAGCTTCGCGCCTGCGGCACCCGCGCTGCGAACTTCGTGGCCGATCTGCTGGACTACATGTTCCGCCGCCGTGACAGGGGTCAGGAGGACGCGCTGATGCATGACGCGCTGGCGCTGGGCGCGGCGCTCTGCCCCGACTGCCTTGTCTGCAAGGACTGCTATGTCGATGTCGAGTGCTTTGGGCAGTTCACCCGCGGCCACACCGCGGTGGACCTCAAGGGCCGCAGCGGTAAAAAGCCGAATGTCTCGGTCGCACTCGAGATTGATGTTCCGAAGTTCCGCCGCTGGCTGGTCGATGCGGTGAAGAAGAGCGCGGAGCAGGCCGGCTGATGAACGCGGTACTGGTCCGGGACAAGAACTTCTACCGCAACCTGCTGGCGCTGGCCTTTCCGATCATGCTCCAGCAGCTGCTGCGGATCAGCGTGGACACCGTCAACAGCATCTTTCTGGGCAGCATCGACCAGCTGCAGATGTCGGCGGTCAGCCAGGCAAACCAGGTCTTTTTCATCTTCTACACCGTCTGCAACGGTTTTGCGGTCGGCACCTGCGTGCTGGTCGCCCAGTACTGGGGCAGAAAAAATCTCGAGGCGATCCGCACCATCCTCGCCATCTCACTGCGGGCGATCGCGGTGTTCGGGGTCATCGTCACCGCGCTGGTGATGCTCTTCCCAAATGCCTTTATGCGGATCCACAGCAGCGACCCCGAGCTGATCGCGCTCGGCGCCGGGTATCTGCGGCTGGTGGCTCTGATGTACACCCCCTGCGCAATCAGCGTCATGCTCTTCGGCGCCTGCCGGGGCGTGGAACAGGTCAGGATCATTTTGGTCACCAACATCGTCTCCTACTCGGTCAACATCGCGCTGGATTACTGCCTGCTGTTCGGCAAGTTCGGATTTCCGAAACTCGGAATTACAGGAATTGCCATCGGAACCATAATTGCACGGCTGATAGAACTTGTTTTTTGCAGTACTTTTATGTTAAAATCTGAACAGCGGATTCAATTTAAATTCTCAGATCTCGGGCGAAAGGACAAACAGCTCAGCCGTGACTTTATCCGGGTGGCATCCCCGATCGTCGCACATGAGATCATCTGGTCCTTCGGTACCAGTGCCGGCAGCATGATCACCGGTCAGATGGGTACCGCGCCGGTCGCCGGGTTCAATGTCACCACCGTGCTGTATGATCTGTGCGGGAGCATCGGCAACGGCATGCTCAACGCCAGCGGCGTGGTGATCGGCAAGACCATCGGCAGCGGGGACCGGGAGCGGGTCAAGAAACAGGCCCGCACGATTCTGCTGATCGGGTTGTGTATGGGCTTTGTGCTGGGAGCGGTCACCTACTTTGTGCGCGGCCCCTTCCTCTCGCTTTACAATCTTGATCCCGACGCCGAGGCGTACGCCCGGCAGTTCATGACCGTCTACGCCCTCATCTGGCCGTTCATCATGCTCGAGTATGTCGGCATAATTGCGATCCTGCGGGCGGGCGGCGACGGCAAGACCGGTTTCTACACCGATATCGTCGCGATGTGGCTGACCACCATCCCGATGGCGGCGGTCGCGGCCTTCCTGCTGCACTGGCCGCCGGTGGTTGTGGTCGCGATCATCAAGACCACCATCATCATTGAGGCGGTGGTCGGGGTGATCCGGGTGCTGTCGATGAAGTGGATCAAAAATCTCACGCGGGGCTGACCCGCAACGGAACGGAACCCTCTTTCCATCCAGGAAAGTTAAAAAAGAGTTCAAAATAAGCAAAAGGAGAAAAAAGCATGAAAAAGTTAGCATCCATCCTTCTCGTAGCTGCGATGGCGCTGTCTCTGGTCGCCTGCGGCGGCGGAGACTCCTCCACCACCAGCGGCGGCTCCTCTGCTGCGAGCGGCAAGGGCAAGATCGCGTACATCGTGGGCAACCTCGGCGACAAGTCCTTCTCCGACTCCGGCGAGGCCGGCATGGAGACCCTTCGCGGCGAGGGCTGGGAGGTCAAGACGGTCGAGACCGGCGACGCCTCCAAGGCCGACAAGTATGAGGACTACATCCTCGATGTTCTGGATCAGGGCTATGAGTATGTCGTCGGCTCCTCCACCTACATGGAGATCATGGCCAAGCTGGCTCCGGATTATCCCGATGTCAAGTTCGTCGGCTTTGACGACAACTGGGAGGACGAGCGCCTGCCCGAGAACATGACCTGCATCTTCTATGCCCAGAACGAGGGCTCCTACCTCGTCGGCATGATGGCTGCCGGCATGAGCAAGACCGGCACCGTCGCGGTTGACGTCGGTGTTGAGAACCCCGTCATCGGCGACTTCGTCACCGGTTTCATCAACGGCGTTCTGGACTACAACGCCGCCAACGGCACCTCGGTCAAGGTCATCAAGGCTGCGGTCGACAGCTGGACTGAGCCCACCAAGATGAAGACTCTGGTTGAGGACCAGATCCGCAACAACAACGCCGACGTCTTCTATCAGGTTGCCGGCGGTTCCGGCGACGGCCTGTTCGAGGCCTGCATGGCCAACGAGGGCACCTGGGCGATCGGTGTTGAC
>CALXIJ010000075.1 GCA_944388335.1 uncultured Pygmaiobacter sp. | reverse complement strand
GCTTCCAAAAATTTTTCCCAATTTGATAGAACTATACAGAATTTTAACAAATTGCCGGTATAATTACAAGGTCATCCCCAATTAGGCTGTTCCGGGCGGGTTGTCGTTTGACAAAAATTGGCTTTGCGCCTAAAATAGTAACTATAACAACCGAGAGATGCCGCGGGTGCGGCCGCTTCTCTTTTGAGAAAAGGAGGCCCTTTATGTCCATTCAGATCCTTGCCGATAGCTGCTGTGATCTCACCCCCGCGCTCCGCTCGCTGCTGCGGCTGCAGCATATCCCTCTTGAGCTGCGTCCAGACCCTTCCACCTGTTTCATTGATGATGAAACCTTGGACACCCGCCACCTCCTGCAGGCGATGAAAAAATCAAAACAGGCAACCAGTACCGCCTGCCCCTCCCCGGAGGCCTATGCCGCTGCGATGCGCGGCTGTGACAGCTGTGTTGTCATCACACTTTCCTCAAAACTTTCCGGCAGCTACAACGCTGCGGTGCAGGGGCGCGATCTTCTTTTGGAGGAAGCGCCGGATAAAAAGGTCTTCGTTCTGGATTCCGAGAGCGCTGCAGCCGGGGAGACGCTGCTTGCTCTTGTCCTGTTCGACCTGATCCGCGAAGGCCTCTCTTTTGACGAGGTTGTCGCCCGCGCATGTGAATTCCGCGATCGGATGCGCACCCTGTTTGTTCTGGAGGACCTCTCCAATCTCATCAAGAACGGCCGGATCAGCAAGGCGGCCGGCGTGATCGGCAGCATGTTGAGCCTGCGTCCCATCATGTCCGACAACGGGCATGGGGAGATCGCCTGTCTGGAAAAGGTGCGCGGCACCGCAAATGCGCTCAATCGGCTGGTGATTCGGGTTGCGGAGATGACCAAGGACGCCGCTGCCCGCAGCGTTCGGATGGTTATGAGCCAATGCAACTGCACCGAGAGAGCGCTCTCTCTGAAAAAAGCGCTGATGGAAGCTTGCCCCGCACTGGAGGATGTGCTGATCGTCCCCGCTGCCGGCGTGACGACCGTCTATGCAAACGACGGCGGAATCGTATTGGCATTTTAATTTTTCTCCGCTTTGCCCCTTTTGGCATTTTTCAAGATAATCTTTTCGTTTTGCGCCTCAGATTCTTCTTTCGAGAATCTGGGGCTTTTTCATCAATCTTCAATACGATTTTTACAAAAAAACATCCGGCCCCTGCGCGGTGCTTCACGCAGGGGTCGGATGTTTTAAAATGGAACGGAACACTGTCCGAGAGACAGGCTCAAATTGCGGCCGTCGGACGGCCAGTCAAAAGATAAGGAGCGGATCTTATCCGCCCCTCATCCGGGGGTAATCTCACTTGCGATAATCGTAGAAGCCGATACCGGTCTTGCGGCCCAGCTTGCCCGCGCGGACCATCTTGCGGAGCAGCGGATGCGGACGGTACTTCGGATCGCCGGTCTCGCTCTGCAGGACCTCCATGATGGCCAGAACAATGTCCAGACCAACCAGATCGCCCAGAGCCAGAGGGCCCATCGGGTGGTTGGCGCCCAGCTTCATCGCAGTGTCAATGCCCTCGACCGAGGCAACACCATCTGCATAGATGCCGATCGCCTCATTGATCATCGGGATCAGGATGCGGTTGACCACAAAGCCCGCCGCCTCTTTGACCTGAACGGGGGTCTTGCCGATCGACTCGCTGATCTCCACGATCTTGGCAACCGTCTCGTCAGGGGTGTTTTCACCGGCGATGATCTCAACCAGCTTCATGACCGGAGCGGGATTGAAGAAGTGCATCCCGATGACCGGACGGGAAAGGCCTGCCCCGATCTCAGTGATCGAGAGCGACGAGGTGTTGGAAGCGAGAATGCAGTTCGGCTGGCAGAGCTCATCCAGCTGCTTGAACAGCTCTTTCTTCAGATCCATCTTCTCCAGCGCGGCCTCGACAACCAGATCGCAGTCCTTGACGATCTCGTTGGTGCCGGTGGTGATCCGAGCGGTGATGGCGTCGGCATCCGCCTGCTCCATCTTGCCCTTTGCTACACGGCCGGCCAGGCCCTTGGCGATCTTCGCCTTGCCGCCCTCAGCCCACTCGGCCTTGATGTCGCAGAGAAAAACCTCGTTGCCGGCCTGCGCAAAGGCCTGCGCAATACCGGAACCCATGGTGCCGGCACCAATAATACCAACCTTCATCTTGAAAGCCTCCTGTTTTTCTGTTTTATCCGTTCTGTTGCCTTAATGTACGGGCAGCAATCTGTTATTTATTCTGATAGGGCGCATGCGGACGGCGCTCAAGGAATGCCGCCATACCCTCGCGCTGATCAGCGCTCTCAAAACAGCTGCCAAACAGCTTTTCCTCAATCTCGACCGCCTTGTCAATGTCGACCTGAAGTCCCTCATTGACCGCCTTCTTGGTCGCGCGCACTGCGATCGGCGCGTTTGCCGCGATGGCCGCAGCCATCTTCTCCGCAGCGGGCAGCAGCTCCTCAATCGGATAGACCGCATTGACCAGTCCCAGTGCCAATGCCTCGGGCGCCTTCACCTGCGCGCAGGTATAGAGCATCTCCTTGGCCTTACCCACGCCGATGGTGCGAGCAAGACGCTGGGTGCCGCCAAAGCCCGGGGTAATGCCGAGCCCGGTCTCCGGCTGGCCGAAACGGGCGTTCTCGCTGGCAATCCGAATATCGCAGGCGAGGGACAGCTCACAGCCGCCGCCCAGTGCAAATCCGTTGACCGCCGCAATGACCGGAATCGGCAGGCTCTCGATCTTGCGGAAGATATCGTTGCCCTTCTTGCCGAAGGCCTCGCCCTCCGCCTTGGTCAGATTGCTCATCTCGCCGATGTCCGCGCCGGCGACAAAGCTCTTGCTACCGGCACCGGTGATAATCAGGGCGCGCACTGCGTCCAGATCCAGTGCGTCGATCGCAGCGTCCAAATCACCCAGAACCTCGCTGTTCAGCGCGTTGAGCGCCTTCTCGCGGTCGATGGTCAGGATCGCATAGCCCTCTTTTTGTTCTACCTTTACAAAGCCCATGGTTCGTCTCTCCCTTTCTCGGTCGTTGTGTGGATCATTGAGAACTTGTGTTCTTATTTGATCCCCTCAACGATGGTGGAGACGCCCATGCCGCCGCCCACGCAGAGGGTAGCAAGGCCGTACTTGGAGCCACGGCGCTGCATCTCGTACAGCAGGGTGACCAGAATCCGGCAGCCGGAAGCACCGACCGGGTGACCCAGCGCAATCGCGCCGCCGTTGACGTTGACCTTTTCGGGATCCCAGTTGAGCAGCTTGCCCACGGCAAGGCTCTGGGCGGCAAATGCCTCGTTGGCCTCGATCAGATCCATCTGGTTCATCCGCAGACCGGTCTTGTCAAACAGTTTCTTGGTGGAGCTTGCGGGGCCGACACCCATCACCGCGGGATCCACGCCGGCAGAAGCGCCGCCAACCCAGCGGGCCATCGGCTTGACGCCGAGCTCTTTGGCCTTATCCGCGCTCATCACGATGATTGCAGCAGCGCCGTCGTTGATGCCGGAAGCATTCGCAGCGGTCACGGTGCCGTCCGAACGGAATGCCGGGCGCAGCTTGGAGATGCTCTCCTTGGTGACGCCGTCACGCGGGCCCTCGTCCTTATCGACGACGACGGTCTCCTTCTTCAGCTTGACGGGCACGCCCACGATCTCGGCGTCGAACTTGCCGGCCTTGCGGGCAGCTTCGCATTTCTGCTGGCTCCAGGCGGCGAACTCATCCTGCATCTCGCGGGTGATGCCATATTCCTCCGCCACGTTCTCGGCGGTGATGCCCATATGATAGTTGTTGAACACATCCCACAGCGCATCGTTGACCATCGTATCAACCAGAGTGGAGTTGTTCATCCGATAGCCAAACCGCGCCTTGGTCAGCGCATAGGGGGCCATCGACATATTCTCCATACCGCCGGCCATCACGATCTCCGCCTCACCGGCTTCGATCAGCGCCGCCGCCATGTTGACCGTCTTGAGGCCGCTGCCGCAGACGTTGTTCAGGGTCAGCGCAGGCACGCTGTAGGGAATGCCCGCATGGACAGCCGCCTGACGCGCAGGATTCTGGCCCATCGCTGCGGTGAGCACATTGCCGAAAAGCACTTCGTCAATCTGCTCGGGGGCGATACCGGCGCGGTTCATCGCTTCCTTCATCACGATCGCGCCCAGCTGCTCGGCGGGGACGGTGGAAAGCGCGCCGCCCATCTTACCGATGGCGGTACGGCAAGCGCCTACGAGTACGATTTCCTTAGACATAATAGTTCCCTCCATTTTTTATTGCCTTTCTCGATCTGCCCTGTCTCTGAATCTCTTGGGTAGCGGGGAGCGGTTTTTATTTGCTCCTCCGAAGGACATGTTAAATATATCACAAAGTCAGTTGTCTTTCAATAGGGTTTGTTAAAAAATAAACAAATTCCCTCACTTTTGTTAATCCTCCCAATTTTGCATAATTTTAACAGTTTGTTCTTGTAATTTTTCCCATGTCAAAGATTTACCCTCCCCACGTCGCGAAATACAGAGACAAGATTTCCTTTATTTTATCATATCTGGAGGAAAAATTGTAAACTTTTCATGGACAATCGTTTCTATTATAAAAACGAGGCTCGGGCCACATGGCCCGAGCCTTCTCCGTTATCTCATCATCAGCTTCATAGAACGAAGGATGATCGTCCTCAAGTATTGTTCATGATGACATCGCCCACCGCCTCGCTGGTGTGCTCGCAGGCGTCGCAGCAGCGCTCGCAACAGTCGAACAGCTCTGTCCAGACCAGTTTTTCCTCTGCCGAGGCGCCATTTGTATACAGGTTGCGGATTGCCTCCCGATAGAGCTTGTCCCCCTGCTCCTCCAGATCATTGATCTCGATAATCTTCTCTTTGATCGTGTGCGAACGGCGGAAATTTTCGAACTCGTCCATGACCTCTTCCAGCAGAGCGGTGCATCGCACGATCAGGGTGAGGAACTGTGCCATCTCCGGCCGCAGCTGCTGCACGTTGAACATATAAACCCGGAGCAGGACATCCTCGATTTCATCGGTGATGTTATCAATCTGCGCCGCCAAGGAGGCGATATCTTCCCGCTCGATCGGGGTGATGAATTCTTTGACCAGCTTGTCGATCAGGCCGTGGTTCGCCAGATCCGCGCTGTGCTCGATCTCGTGCATCTCATCCAGCTGTGCGGGAAGGCGCGCGGGGTCGAACTCCTTCAAACAGCTTTCCAATTTGCGCGCCGCATCGGCCGAGTAGCCGACCAATTCCCGCAGCATTACGAAATAGTTGTTTTCCTGTCGCTTTGCCATCTTTTTTGTTCCTTTCCTCTTAATTTATCTTTTCCCTACCGGTTAAAAAATCCAGATGAACAACCGCGCCATCAGCCACCCGATCAATCCACAGCCCGGAAAGGTAAGTACCCAGGTAAGGGTCATCTCCTTCACAATACCCCAGTTGACGCTGGACAGCCTCTTGGCAGCCCCAACGCCCATAATTGCAGTGGTCTTTGTGTGGGTCGTGCTGACCGGCAGACCAGTGAGGGAGGAGACGAGCAGACATCCCGCCCCGGCAAGATCTGCCGAAAATCCCTGATACTTTTCCAGCTTGACCATGTCCATACCGACCGATTTGATAATCCGATAACCGCCAATACTCGTTCCCAGTGCCATCACCGCGCTGCAAAGCAGCATCAGCCAAACCGGTATCACAAATTCTCCTGCGCCCGCGTTTCCCTGTGCGAGAAAAATTCCGAGCAAAAAGACCCCCATGAATTTCTGTCCGTCCTGCGCACCGTGCATAAAGGCCATTGCAGCGCCGCCGCCAATCTGTGCCCAGCGGAAAAATCCTGCCGTCCGCCGCCGGTCCATACCCCTGCAGATCAAGACGGTGCCCTTCGCACACAGCCAGCCCAGCCCAAATCCCAAAAGGGTTGAGAGCACAAGCCCGTAGATGACCTTGACCCACTCCGCGCCATTGATGCCATCAAGGCCGCCGTGCAGTGCGATTGCCGCCCCGGACAGTCCCGCAATCAGGGCGTGGCTCTCGCTGGTCGGGATGCCGAACACCCATGCAGCCGTCGCCCAGGTGACAATCGCCACCATCGCTGCACAGAGAGCAACCAAACTCTGGTGTGCGTCAGCCCCGAAATCCACCATATTGTAGATCGTCTGTGCAACCGTCGCATTGATGGTAGTCATTACTAAAACACCTGCAAAGTTCATAACCGCTGCCATCAAAATTGCTTTTCTCACCCCAATGCTCCGCGTGGAAACACAGGTTGCGATTGCATTGGGGGCATCTGTCCATCCGTTTACAAGGATTACCCCCAGCGTGAGCAGCGCCGTAATTGCCAGTGGGGGATTCGCGATGAGCTGTGAGATGAAATCAGCAAGTGAAATGGTCATGTAAGACTCCCTCTTTACAAATTGCTTACCAAATATTTACCTTTTCCACTATAACATGCCTAACGATTCAGGGCAATATTTGGAATGTAAATCCTATGTAAAAAATCCCCGCCTCGTGTAGTATCTGTGCGAGGCAGGGATTCCATTGTGAGGTTTTTCTTTCTAAAATCAGTCGGTCTTTTTTTCCATCTGCGCACGAAATGCGAGGAATTCGTCATAACTGCCGGTATGGTCGATACATCCCCCGCCCTGTGCCGATGTGCGCAGCTCGATAATCCGGTCCGCCACCGTATCGATAAACTGATGATCGTGACTGGAAAAGATCACGTCGCCGCCAAAATCCGCCAATCCATTGTTGACCGCGGTGATGCTCTCAAGATCCAGATGATTGGTAGGCTGGTCGAGCAGTAACACATTGGCGCTGCGCAGCATCATCCGGGAGAGCATGCACCGCACCCGCTCTCCGCCGGAGAGTACCTTGACCGGTTTGTAGACCTCGTCGCCCGAAAAGAGCATCCGCCCCAGAAAACCGCGCAGATAGGTCTCGGTGGTATCCTCCGAGTACTGGCGAAGCCACTCGATCAGATTCAGATCGCAGTTCTCAAAAAAAGCCGCATTGTCCTTCGGGAAATAGCTGCGAACGGTCGAAACGCCCCAGCGAAAACTGCCCTCATCGGGTTCCAGCTCCCCGGCAAGGATCTCAAAGAGTGCAGTCTGTCCCGCCTCATTGTCCCCCACCAGCGCGATCTTCTCCCCCCGCGCCATACTGAAGGAGACATGGTCCAGCACCTGGACACCGTTCACCGTCTTGGACAGTCCCTCGACAAAGAGGATATCTTTGCCCAGTTCCCGCCCCATCGAAAAACCGACAAACGGGTATTTTCGGCTGGAAGCGGGGATCTCCTCCAGCTGGATTGAATCTAGGATCTTCTTGCGGCTGGTCGCCTGCCGGGATTTGGACTTGTTTGCGGAAAAGCGCTGGATAAAGGATTGCAGTTCCTTGATCTTTTCCTCCCGCTTTTTGTTCTGGTTCCGGATCAGTTGCTGCATCAGCCGGGAGGACTCATACCAGAAATCATAGTTTCCGGCATACATCCGCACCTGATTGTAATCGATATCCACCGTGTGGGTGCAGACCGCGTTCAGAAAATGCCGGTCATGGCTGACCACCAGCACCGTATAGGGGTAATCAATCAGGAACTCCTCCAGCCAGTCGATGGAATCAATATCCAGATAGTTTGTCGGCTCATCCAGCAGGACGATATTCGGCTGGCCAAACAGCGCCTGTGCGAGCAAGGCCTTCACCTTGCCGCGTCCGTCAAGGGCGGCCATCTGCCCGCTTTGTTCCTCAATCGAGAGTCCCAGCCCACTGAGCAGCTGCGCCGCCTCGGTCTCCGCTTCCCAGCCGCCCAGCTCGGCAAACTCCCCTTCCAGCTGGGCCGCCCGCTCCCCATCTGCCTCAGAGAAGTCCTCCTTCGCATAGAGCGCATCCTTCTCGCACCGGATCTCATACAGGCGAGGATTTCCCATGATGACGGTATCCATTACCGAATAGTCGTCGTATTTAAAATGATCCTGCTCCAACACGCTCATCCGGGTACCGGGTGTCATGGTCACCGATCCGGTAGTGGGTTCCAATTTCCCTGACAGGATTCTCAAAAGGGTGCTCTTTCCCGCACCGTTCGCCCCGATGATGCCGTAGCAGTTGCCGTCGGTAAATTTCAGATCTACATGTTTGAACAGCTCGATCCCGTCGAACTGAAGGCTGACGTCACTGACCGTTAACAAAGTTCTACCTCCGAGAAAAAGATTGCCGTACCCGGCGGCACAGCCCTGTCATTCTATCATGGATCCAACTTCTTCGCAAGCGCTCCCGCATTTTCTCTCTTCTCAAGCATAAACGGGGCCTTTTCATCCGGCATCCTCCGGGTGAAAAAGGCCCCGCCTTGTCCAAAAGGTCAATTCATAATCTCGCCCGGGTCGATCAGGCTCTCACCCCGGAGCACCTCAAAATGCAGATGAGGTTCCTGTGCCAGCTCAGCAGGCACCTCTCCAAGGGTGGCGATCTGCTGCCCCTGCGTGACGGTGTCCCCCACCTTGACCTGCACATCCTCGTTCAATCCGCAATACCGCAGCGTCAGATCCCCGCTCGCAATCTCGACTTGATAGCCCCAGATCCCGTTTTCACCGACGGCGGTCACCTCACCGGCCATTGCAGCGCTCACCGGCGCGCCGGAGGACGCCGAAATGTCGATGCCATTATGGGTTCTCCAGTCCTCCAGCGTCTCATTGTACACCAGCTCATCACCGCTGTAAGGGACAACAACCCGCCCCTCAACCGGCAAGCTGAAGGAGGGCTCTTGCACAGTCTGTCCAGCGCCGGATTCTGGCTGTGTCTCTTGCGCAGCGCCAGAGGCAGAGGAAGATGAGGAGCCACTCTGCGACGAGGAGGAGGGCTGTTCCACCTTTACGCCGCTCTCGGCTTTTCCGACCTGTTCTCCTTGATCCCATGGATCTTCCACCCCGCTTTCGATTGTCATCGATCCGCTGCTTGCCGGATTCTGTGTGCCCAATCCGCCGATCATCCGGTTAATCGCCAGAGCGCTGGAGATCACCGCCGCAAAGACGCAGACGCCCAGCGCAATGTAGAAGCCTTTGCCCTTCCACATCGAAGAAAATTTGTTCTTGTTCTCCATTCTTCTGTTCCTTTCGCGCCGTCGAGAGCGGGATAGTGTACCCGCCGGCTGTATTTTGTCTGCCGTACACCGTTGTGGGGCCAAGGGGGCCGCGCTGTGCCGGCGCCGGTTTATCCCTATTGTTGGCCCGCACCCGCCGATTTATGCATCTGCTGCGCGGGCTTTTCTCTCCGTTGCAATTTCCTTTTTTCGGGCTGTCGTGCCAGCCTTCGGGACGCATTTTGCCGTGCGCAATTTCTGCGGCGGTCTGCAGGACAAAGGCTGTGCGAAAAGGGCAGTCTTTCTTTTTCCTCACCGGATAATCGTTTGCCTTTTCTTCCCC
>CALXIJ010000074.1 GCA_944388335.1 uncultured Pygmaiobacter sp. | reverse complement strand
GATTTGCCATCTCAAAATTCGCAAAGCCGTAATCCAGCATGGTGGTCGCCGCGGTAAACCGCTCCTCGCTCGAGCTGCTGCCGAGCACCACCGCGATCAGCGAGAGGCCGTCCCTTGTCGCGCTGGCCGAGATGCAGACCCCCGCGCCCGAGGTGGTGCCGGTCTTGAGGCCGGTGATGCCGTCGTCCCGGCGCAGCAGCTTGTTGGTGTTGACCAGCTGGGTCGCCCCGCCCCGCAGGCTGTCGGTCCAGATGGTGGTGTAGTCGGTGATCTTGGGATGGTTGACCAGCAGTTCCCTCGACATGATGGCGACATCCCGCGCGGTGGAAAAATGTCCCTCGGTATCCAGCCCGCAGGCGTTTTTGAAGGAGGTGTTCTCCATCCCCAGCTCCTTCGCCCGCTGGGTCATCCGCTCGGCGAAGACCGGCTCCGACCCGCCGATGAACTCCGCCACCGCGACCGCCGCGTCGTTGGCCGAGGCGACACAGATGGCCCGGATCATCTCATCGAGGGTAAACTGTTCCCCCGGCTCGAGCCAGATCTGGCTGCCCCCCATCGAATAGGCGTGCTCCGACACCGGCACAAGGTCGTCCAGACTGACCTTGCCCGCGTCGATCGCCTCAAAGGTGAGCAGCAGGGTCATCACCTTGGTAATGCTGGCGATCGGCACCCGGGCATCGGGATTTTTCTGGTAGAGAAGGTCCCCGGTATCCTGTGCGATCAGCACCGCCGCATCGGCGGGCAGATCAAAGCTGGGCATCTCGAACCTGCCGCTCTGCTGGGAGACCTCCGCCTGTACAGGTGTGGTCTCCTGCTGCCCTCCCGCCGCCCGCACAGCCCCCGCGGTGAGCATCGTCAGCGCGATCAGCGCCGAAAGAATCCTTTTGTATCGGCTCATGGTGCATTGCCTCCCCGTTTTTTGGTATTCCCTCTCTTATCTATATGTCGCCCTTGCCGGATTCTGACCTCGTCTTGTCTTTCCGCGCTAAATTTTGTATAATGTATAGTCAGCCGCCGCGGCAGTGTGCCGGGGTGGGTTCCAATGAGCTTTTTTGAGAAATGAGGGGCTTTTTTGAAGGCGAGTTTTTACACGTTGGGCTGCAAGGTCAACCAGAATGAGACCGGCGCGCTGCAACAGCTCTTTTTTGAAAATGGGTTTGAGATTGTCGGTCCGGACGACGCGGCCGACGTCTATCTGGTCAACAGCTGCACCGTCACCTCCGGCGGGGACAAGAAGAGCCGTCAGTGGCTGCGCCGCTGCAAGCGGGAAAACCCCGGCGCGGTGACCATCCTGACCGGCTGCTACCCGCAGGCCTTCCCCGAAGAGGCTGCCGCGGTGCTGGAGGCCGACGTCGTGACCGGCACCAGCGCGCGGGGCCAGATCGTGGCCGACCTGCGCCGCTTTCTCGCCACCGGTCAGCGGGTGGTGGACATCCGTCCCCACGAGCAGGGAGAGGCCTTTGAGCAGCTGCCCGCCGAGCAGCCGCTGGGCCACACCCGCGCCTTTTTGAAGATCGAGGACGGCTGCAACCGGTTTTGCGCCTATTGCATCATCCCCTATGCCCGCGGCCGGGTGCGCAGCCTGCCGCCCGAGCAGCTGACGCAGCAGCTGTCCAACCTCGCCGGGGAGGGATACCGCGAGGTGGTGCTCTCGGGGATCAACCTGTGCTGCTATGGCAAGGAGTTTAGCTGCACGCTGGCCGACGCGGTGGAGCGCGCCGCGGCGATCCCCGGCATCGACCGGATCCGGCTGGGCTCGGTGGAACCCGACCTGCTGGATGAGGAGACGCTGGTGCGGCTGTCCCGAGTGGAAAAACTCTGCTGCCAGTTCCACCTCTCGCTGCAGAGCGGCTGTGAAAAGACCCTCATCGGGATGAACCGCCACTACACCCCCGCCCAGTATCAGGCGGTGGTGGACCGGATGCGCCGGCTGTTTGACCGGCCGCTCTTCACCACCGATGTGATCGTCGGTTTCCCCGGCGAGAGCGAGGAGGATTTTGAGGAGAGCCGTGCCTTTGTCGCGGGGCTGGACTTTTTGAAGGTCCACGTCTTCAGCTATTCCCGCCGACCCGGCACCGCCGCCGCAAAGCGGGAGGATCAGATCCCCGAGCAGGTCAAGGCGCAGCGCAGCCGCCGCCTGATCGAGACCGCCGAGGCGGTGCGCGAGCGGGTCATCGCTGGCTGGAGCGGCAGCCGTGACACCGTGCTGCTGGAGCAGCCGGTGAGCCGTGGGCTCTACACCGGCTACACCAGCCGCTACATCCCGGTGCTGGTCAGCGCCCCGAACGCCAAACAGGGCGACCTGCTCGAGGTGACGCTGGGGGATTTTGACGGCAGCCGCTGCACGGCGCAGCCGGTCTGAGCTGATTAGGTGGGTATTTTTTGTGTAAAGGTTCTTTGCTTGCCTGACTGAATTTTCTCCTTTGCGGCATCTTTTTTCGCCGTCTTCTTACTTTATTATTATAATGCCGGGAGAAGAAGCGCTCTTCTCCCCCGCAAATACAGAATGAAAGCTGAGTTGATCGTATTTTGAATCTTCCTGGTCCCGGTATGCTGCTCTCGATGGGGCTGCTGCTCGCCTTCTCCGCCTTTTTCTCCGCGAGCGAGACCGCAATCTCCTCCATCAACAAATTCCGGGTGAAAAACCGGGCGGAGGAGGGGGACAAAAAGGCCGCCGTCGCGCTGAAAAACGCTGAGGACTACGACCGCACCCTCTCCACCATCCTGATCGGCAACAACGTGGTCAATCTGACCCTCTCCTCGCTGGCCACTCTGGCCGCCACGGCGCTGCTGGGAGATGCCGGCGCCGCGGTCGCCACCATCGCCACCACCCTGCTGGTGCTGACCTTTGGCGAGATCCTGCCCAAGAGCTTTGCCAAGGACAATGCCGAGCGGGTGGCGCTGGCCACTGCGCGTCCGCTCTGGCTGCTGCGCAAGCTGCTGGCCCCGCTGGTCTGGTTCTTTGTGATGATCAAGCGTCTCTTCACCAACCAGCACAACAGCGAACTGAATGTGCAGCCGTCGGTGACCGAGGATGAGCTGAAGACCATCGTCAGCACCGTCGAGGACGAGGGGGTGCTGGACCTGCAGGAGACCGACATCATCCAGTCGGCGATCGACTTCGGGGACACCACGGTGCAGGAGATCCTCGTGCCGCGGGTGGATATGATCGCGGTCGAGGCAGACGCCGCTCCCGAGGAGCTGTTTCACTTCTGCGTCGACCACACCTACAGCCGCATCCCGGTCTATGAGAAGAAGATCGACAACATCATCGGCATCCTCTACGCGCGGGATCTGCTGGAATCTCTGGTCCGCGGCCGCCCGATCAGCGCGCGGGCGCTGATGCGGCCGGTGCTGTATGTCTACCGCACCAAACACATCAACGAGCTGTTGGCGGAATTCCGCCGTAAAAAGCAGCACATCGCCATCGTGACCGACGATTACGGCGGGGTGATGGGGATGGTCACCCTCGAGGACATCCTCGAGGAGCTGGTCGGGGAGATCTGGGACGAGACCGATACCCAGCGCTCCTCGGTGCGGCCGCTGAGCGAGAACAGCTGGGAGGTCTCGGGCGAGGAAAATATCGAGGACTGCTTTGCGGCGATCGGGTTTTCCGACCGGGATTTTCACTGCGACTATGCCACGGTGGCCGGCTGGGCGCTGGAGGTGCTCGAGCACATCCCCACCGTGGGGGAACAGTTCCGGTACAAGGAGCTGCTGGTCACGGTGGATGAGATGGAGGACCAGCGGATCCTGCGGCTGCGGATCGACCGGCAGCCCGAGACCGAAGCCGCGGCCGAACCCGCTGAGGCAAAATAATCCGCAAAAATCTCCAGTGCGGCGGCAAAGAGCGGCTTTCCCGTTGTATGTGATAACATGAAAAAAGGCACCTGATGGATCTTGAACCGAACCAGTAAAAACGGACAATAGACAAAAGGCCCCCTAGTGTAGGAAAATAGAACTACATTAGGGGGTTTTGGTATGTCTGGGAAAAAAGGGATGAAAAAGTATCCGGAAGGGATACGGGA
>CALXIJ010000073.1 GCA_944388335.1 uncultured Pygmaiobacter sp. | reverse complement strand
CAGGGTCGGTAGCTTCATGAGTTCATGACGGTCCGCAAAGCTTAGGTCCGTTCACGTGCACCGCTCATTTGATGCCCAAACACCACCCCGCGGTAAGATGGGAAGGACAGCGGCCTATGTTAGGCCGCGACTGCTAATTTGTTGTTGTTAGCTATTTTTTTTGCGGCTTTTTGAGTGGGTCCGCACCACTACCCGCTGCTCCGGCTTCGCTCTCCCTGTCGAAACCTTTACATCCCCATATCACGCCCGGCTATCCGGGCGGTTATGCATTTTTCAGCGTCCGATCCGACCTTGGGTCTTCATCGCGCGGTCAATCTCCCGCTTCGCGTCCCTGCGGGCCGCGGTCTCCCGCTTGTCGTACAGCTTTTTGCCGCGGCAGAGACCAACCTCCATCTTGACCCGCGAGCCCTTGAAATACAGCCGCAGCGGCACCAGCGTCAGGCCGTCCTGCTTCACCTGTGCCGCGAGGCGGCGGATCTCCTTTTTATGCGCCAGAAGGCGGCGCGGGCGCACCGGATCCCGATTGAAGATATTTCCCTTCTCATAGGGACTGATATGCATTCCCAGCACCACAAGCTCGCCGTTGATGATGTCAACCCACGAATCTTTCAGATTCACCGACCCGGTGCGGATGCTTTTGACCTCGGTGCCGACCAGCTCAATGCCGGTCTCCAGCGCTTCAAGAACAAAATAATCATGCCGCGCCTTGCGGTTGTCGGCAATCGTCTTGAAGTTCTCGGCCATCTGCGTCCCTCCTTTGCCGATGATTTGGAATAATACTATACCCTTTTTCTCCGGCCCTGTCAAGGCGGATCCTGTCACAACTCGCCGCGGGAGAGCAGGCTGCGTCCCAATGTGGTCGGGTCTGCATACTCAAGGCTGCCCCCGACCGGCAGTCCGTAGGCAAGCCGGCTGACCCGCACCCCAAGCGGTTTGATCAGCTTTGCCAGATACATCGCGGTCGCCTCTCCCTCCACCGTGGGATTGGTGGCCATGATGACCTCCTTCACCTCGTCCCCCGCAAGACGGCCCAGCAGTTCCTTGACCGTCAACTGGTCCGCGCCGATGCCGTCCATCGGGGAGATCAGGCCGTGCAGCACATGGTAGAGTCCCTTGTACTCCCGGGTGCGCTCAAACGCCGAGACATCCCGCGGGCTCTCAACCACGCAGATCACGCTTCTGTCCCGGTCGGCACTGGCGCAGATCGGGCAAAGCTCCTGATCCGTGAAGTTCTGGCAGACTCTGCAGCGATGGAGCTTGGTCTTGGCGTCGATAATCGCCTGTGCAAAGGACAGCGCCTCTTCCTTATCCATCGCCAGCAGCTGATAGGCCAGCCGGGTCGCGCCCTTGCGCCCGATTCCCGGCAGCTTGGCAAACTGCTCGATCAGTTTTTCCAGCGGAGCTGCGTTTGTTGCCATCCGATCAACCTCTTTTCCGGGAGATCACAGGCTGAGCCCGCCGGGCAGGTTGAACCCACTGGTCAGCTCGCCCATCTCTTTTTCCTGTGTCTCCTTGACCACCCGAACCGCCTCGTTGACCGCGGCAGCCAGCAGGTCCTCCAGCAGCTCGACATCCTCGGGATCCACTGCCTCCGGCTTGATCTCGACCTTCTGGACCTCATATTTGCCGTTCATCGTCAGGCTGATCTGGCCGCCGCCGGCGGTGACCGTGTGCTCCCGCGCCTCCAGATCGGCGGTCAGGTTCTCCATATCCTGCTGCATCTTCTGATACTGCTGCATCAGCGCATTGCGATCCACCTTGCCGTAACCCTGCGGTAATCTTGCTTTCATCTTTTACAGTCCTCCAACTCTTTTATTGCCGCTTTTCAGCGATATTCAACGGGCACGCCCGCTTCCTGCAACTGCCGAAGGGTCTCCTCCGCCTTGGCAAAACCCTTCTCCTTTTCCGCCGCTACCGGCTGGCGCTGGTAGGGGCCGATCGAATAGTGGCTGCCCGACGCCTGCTCGATCAGATTCTTGAGCCGCTGCGCCGAGTCCTTGTTTGTCTTCATGAACCGCAAAAACAGCTCACTGCCATCGATCAACACCCGCTTGCCCTGCAGATAGGCATTGCTGCCGACCAAAAAGCCGTGAACCATCGGGTCCTGCTGTTCCGAGAGTGCAATGACCTGCTGCCAAAAGCCGCAGGGCTGCACCGTCTTATCCCCCTCCTGCGCCGCGCTTCCTCCCGCCTGCGAGGGGTTGGGCGAACCCGCAGGCTGTGCCGCCTGACTGAATGCCGGCTGCGGTGCAGAGGCCTGCTGTACCGGGGCGGGCTGCGGCGGCGTCTGCGGCGCTGAAGCGGGAGCCGCCTGCCGGACAGCCGGCTGCCCGGCAATGACCGGCTGTGCTGCGCCGCACAGCGCAAAGAGCGCCAGCTCCAGTTCGATGCGGGGATCGGTGCCGCGGCTCATCCGGTCAAGGCAATCGCCCAGCGTCCGCATGGCACTCACCGCGGCGGTGAGCGGGATCTCCTTGGCCTGTGCGGCATACCTTGCCCGATCCTCCGCAGAGAGGCTGAGCCCCAGCTCATCGGCGCCGATGCCGACCAGCATCACGGTGCGGTAGTGGGTGATCAGCTCCTCACAAAGCCGCCTCATATCAATAGAGCGCTGGCGCAGCTCCGCCACCAGTTGGATGGCGCGCGGCGCGTCCTGCGCGGTGATCGCCTGAGAAAAATCGAACAGATAACCCTTATCAGTCACCCCCGCCATCCGGCGCACCAGCGCCTCATCGACCTCCCGCTGTGCCGAGGCGCAGGTATCGAGAATCGAGAGCGCATCCCGCAGCGCGCCGTCGGCCAGCTGTGCGATCAGCTCCGCCGCTGGGGTGGAGAGCTCGATCTGCTCCTGCTTGGCCACCATCTCGAGGCGGCGGCAGATGATCTCGGGCTGGATACGGCCAAAATCATATCTCTGGCAGCGGGAAAGCACCGTGGCAGGCACCTTCTGGATCTCGGTCGTTGCGAGGATGAAGATCACATGGGAGGGCGGTTCCTCCATAATCTTGAGCAGTGCGTTGAAGGCGCTGTTCGAGAGCATGTGGACCTCATCGATGATATAGACCTTGTACCGGCAGTTGGTCGGGGTGTAAACCGCCTCGTCCCGCAACGCGCGGATGTCGTCGATGCCGGTGTTGGAGGCGGCGTCGATCTCGACCACATCGAGGATACTGCCCGCCTCCAGCCCGCGGCAGATCTCGCACTCGCCGCAGGGTTCGCCGTCGCGCGGGGAAAGGCAGTTGACCGCTTTGGCGAAGATCTTGGCGCAGGTGGTTTTGCCGGTTCCCCGCGTCCCGGTAAAGAGATAGGCGTGGCCGATTCTGCCGCTCTTGATCTGATTTTTCAGCGCAGTGGTGACCGACTCCTGCCCGAACACATCCCCGAACACCTTGGGGCGATACTTGCGGTACAGTGCATGATACATCGGCACACCTCCCTGCCAAACGATAAAAAACAGGACCCGAAACACACCGCCCCATGTCCCCGATACGAAGCGCAGGCTTGCTGCGGCGCACAAAGAAAACCGCTTAATGCTGCTCGGTTCCCCGCCTGACATGGTTCGCGGTTCTTCGTCGCACAGGGCCAACGCTCCGTATCCGGGACGCGCGGCCGGAGAGCCCCGTGTCCAATAACAGAATTATTATATCCAAAATTCGCGCTAAACGCAAGTAGAAAATCCGGCCGTGCAGACTTTGGACCGCAAAATCGGCTTTTTCCCTCTGCCGGTCAGCTTTTTCACCAAAATTCCTTTTCCTTCTGCCGGGAAAGAGCAGCTCATTTTTCCGCCGCGCACCGGAATAAAAAACGCATTTTCATCCCCCGCAAAATATGGTACAATAAAATGAAATTCTGCCGCAGTTGGCGGCGTCGAGGTGAGCGGATGAACTGGGAAGAGTTGAAGGAAGAATGCCTGCACTGCGAGCGCTGCGGGCTTTGCACCACCCGAACCAATGTGGTGTTCGGGGACGGCGTACCCACCGCCGAGGTTCTTTTGGTCGGTGAGGGACCCGGCCAGCATGAGGACGAGCAGGGGCTGCCGTTTGTCGGGCGCAGCGGCGCGCTGCTGGACAGCTATCTGCACGCGATTGATCTGGACCGGAAAAAGAATGTCTTTATCGCGAATATCGTCAAGTGCCGCCCGCCCAAAAACCGGGATCCGCTGCCGGAGGAGCGGGCCGCCTGTCTGCCTTGGCTGCGGGAGCAGTTCCGGCTGCTGCGGCCGAAAATCGTCGTCTGCCTTGGCCGGATCGCCGCGCAGCAGATCATCCGCTCGGACTACTCGGTCACAAAGGAGCACGGCCAATTTGTCGAGAAGGACGGGGTGCTCTTTATGGGGACCTTCCACCCTCCCGCGCTGCTGCGCAACCCCAACAACAAGCCGGTTGCCTTTGAGGATTTTGCCGCGCTGCGGGAAAAGATCCGCGAGATCTGCACCTCTACCTATTAAAAAAGGACACAGGCCGCAAAGAGCGGCGGGAACCGTGGGACAACGCCCCGGCGCCCGCCGCTCTTTTTTGTCGCTTTATTCTTCTTCCCGTTTTTCCTGCGCCCCTGCGGCCGGCTCTTGGGAGAGCGGCCAGCTCAGCTCCACCTTGAACAGATCTCCGTCCAGCGTAATACCAAACCGGCCATTCTGCATCTCGGTGAAGCTCTTGGCGATCGCGAGCCCGAGGCCCGATCCCTCGGTGTTGCGGGAACGGTCCCCCCGGACAAACCGCTCGGTCAGCTGATTGGGGTCAAGATCCAGCTCCGCCGCCGAGATATTCTTTAGGGTTGCCACCGCTCTGCCCTCTTCCTCCCGCAGAGAGAGATAGGCACGGGTCCCCCTAAGGCCGTACTTTGTGATATTCAGGATCAGGTTCTCAAAGATTCGGCTGGTCCGCTGTCCGTCCAGCTGCAGCAGCACCGGATGGTCGGGCAGCGACCAGCGGAACTCGATGCCGCAGCCGCAGATCGCATCCTCCAGCTCATATCCGACCTGACGCATCAGCTCTGCCAGATCCACCTGTGCCAGCTGCATTGCCAGGTTGCCAGTGGCCGCCTTGCTGACCTCAAACAGGTCCTCTATCAGCTGCTTGAGCCGCAGTGATTTCCGCTCGAGGGTCAGGACATACTCCCTCCGCTGCTCCGCCGTCAGCGTCTCGTCCTTGAGCAGATCAACATAGGTGATGATAGCGGTCAGCGGGGTCTTGAGGTCATGGGAGACATTCGTGATCAGTTCCGTCTTCATATTTCGGCTGCGCAGTTCGGTCTCCACCGCTTTTTTAAAGCCGCTGCGCACCTGATTCAACTTTTCTTTGAGGGGATTGAACAGCCCCATCTCCCCCTCGATCTGCAGATCCAGCTCTCCCTGTGCCATCCGGTCCGCCGCATCCAGCAGAGCCATATAATTCTGCCGGATCCGCTCATACCGCTTGTGCAGCAATGCAAAGAGGATCAGGCTGTAGACCAACAGCGCGAAGATGCCAAAGACCCAGACGGTGCAGCAGACCGACAGAATCAAAAAGTTGACCCCCAAAAGGCGGAGCAGCGTCTTGGTGCCCGGCTCGGTCAGATCCAAACGGGTCATACGCCGCCACAGCGCACAGACGCCGCGCCCGATCCAGCTGCGGGTGGCAAAATACCGCCGCGGGCCGATGACAAAAAGGCCAGATAACTGCGCCGCGCAAAACGCCGCCGCGCAGAGCAGTAAAAAGAGGGTTATCCAGAGAAGCCCATAGGCCAGCCGATCCGACGCCTGCTGCAAGGGCAGGATCTGGGCCAGCCACCGCCCCAGATCCCCCCGGACGACGAAGAGGGCGAACTTGATCTCCGCCCCGATTGCAAAAAAGACCAGAATCAGTCCGCCAACGACAAATTCAAAGGAGTGCCCCGCTGTCTCCCCCTGCTGCGCACCGGCCAGACGCGGCCGGGTCCAGAGCAGAATCACCGCACCGACCACGACGAGGACACAGATGCTCAGGATAGCGGGGTAACCCGTCACCTCCAAAAGTGTTCCATCCGCATAATAGAGGGATTGATAGAGTCCGCTGTCGGTATCCACCACCCGCGGGATTGCATAATACAGGGTGATCTGGCGGGGCTGCACAAAGCAGGAGGCCCCGTCCCCCACAGCGGCAGGCAGCGCGTCGTCGCTGTACCCCTCCACGGCGATATCCTGCCCAAATCCCGTCCTGCCCGCAAGCTGCTCCAGCGTGTACTCGGTCGTCCTGAACTGCCACAGCAGGCCCTGATGTTTCGACTCGGCAAGGGGGCGCCCCCCTCCGTAAAAGCCGAGCGGCTGCATCATACCGTTCTCATCGAACTGCAGCACGAGATAGTATTGATATTGTTCCTTTCCGTCCTGCGTGAGTTCTCCGTCCTGCCAGTCGGCATCGAGGTCAATCTGCAGGTTGGAGTACCACTTTCCGTCCTCCCCCGCAACTGCCCAGCGCATCGCGTCCAGCTCGCTGCCGACCATCGCGTCCCAGTTATAGAACATACTGTCAAACTCGCTGCGCTCTTCTTCCGTGAGACCGCCCTGCTCCCCCGATGCGCAGTAGAGTTCGCTGGGCAGCATCGTCCTGTGCTGCCACTGCTGCTGGGCGTGCCAGTTGAGGGTGTACGCGCTCATCGCGATGCGCTCCAAAAACCAATCCTGATTGTAGATCGCGGAGGAGGATCTTTGCAGCCCCAGCTGATACCGGTTTGCCGCGGCCACAGTCATCAGCAGCGCCGATGCCGCTGCGAGCAGCCCGCAGAGCATCCGGCGCAGGTGATTACCCCTGTTCCATCTTGTATCCAATGCCCCACACCACCTTTAAATACTTCGGATTTTTGGGATCGATCTCGATCTTTTCCCGGATGTTGCGGATATGCACCATGATGGTGTCGGTCGTAATCGCCTTTTCATTCCAGACCCGCTCATAGATCTCCTGCGCGGAGAACACCCGGCCGGGGTTCTTCATCAGCAGGCTGAGGATCCCAAACTCCAGTGGGGTGAGCCGCACCGGACTGCCGTCCACCGTCAGGCTCGCGGTCTCCTCGTTCAGCTCAAGGCCGCCCACTGTGTAGACGCGGCCCCGCGGCGGGGCGTCCTTGCTCTTTGCCAGCGCGAGGTATTTCTGATACCGGCGCAGCTGGGAGTTGACCCGCGCGAGCAGCTCCATCGGCACAAAGGGCTTGGTGACATAATCATCCGCACCGATATTCAGCCCGGTGATCTTGTCGATGTCCTCCGATTTTGCCGACAGCATGATGACCGGCAGATCGTACTTTTCCCGCAGCTTCATCACCATGGTCACCCCGTCCATCACCGGCATCATCACATCGACGATGGCAAGATGCACCTCGTTTTCCTCCAGCGCTCGCAGCCCCTCACGTCCATTTGCCGCCTTGACCACTGTGTAGCCCTGATTTTTCAGATAGATGCCGATGCCGTCCCGGATCTCGGCGTCATCCTCCACCACTAAAACACATTCCCCCATCGGTTTCTCCCTCTCTGGTTTCTCGCTTTGGCGCCGCGCGCCGCTTTCTATTATAACCGCCCTTCCCGCAAAAGGACAGCCCGCGCTCAGGCGGTCAATCCTCTGAGTTCCTTTTGCAGCATCTCCCGCGCCCGGTAGATCTGGGTGCTGACCGTCTTGGAGGGGCGCCCGGTCATTCGGGCAATCTGCGCCACAGAGCAGTCCCTGAGATAGTAGAGGGCGGACACCTCCCGATAGGGGGCGCGCATCCGGCTGATCTTCTCGCTCACCGTGCACAATGTCTCCCGCATCTCCGCCCGTGCGGCCGGCGAAGGGCGCTGATCCTCCCGCTCGGCACAGCATTGTTCCAGAAAATTCTCCGCGCTGACCCTGCGGCGATAGGCGCTCTTCAGATGGTCCTTCGCCTTGTTGACCGCAATGCGGCACAGCCATGCTTTTTCCGCCCCGGGCCTGCAGTCCTCTCGGTGAATCCATGCCGAGAGGAAGGTCTCCTGCGCCAGATCCTCCGCCTGTGCGTTGTCCTGCACCATCTGGCAGCAGATGGTGTAGACCAGACGCTCATACTGCCGCACCATCTCCTCGAATGCCCTCTGGGTCATGATCCGTTCCTCCCTTTTTCCGATTCTCCTGTTTTCGTGTTCTATCTTACAGGTCAAATCTAAAAAGCAAGGCGGGGAAAAACCAAAGAATTTCTAAAGATTTTTTCTCTTTCCCCTTATTTTTCTTGTTTTTGAATCAAAAAAACAGAACCCCCGCCTCTTTGGCGAGGGTTCCGTTGCGATGCAGAGCATCCTCTTTTTTTCTTGTCCCCGGAGAAAAAGCATCTTTCCACAGAAAGTGGAAAAGCACCTCATCCCTGCCGTTTTGCCGCTTGCAGCACCCCATACAGCCAATCGAAAAAGAGGCCGGAATCCGCGCTCTTTGCGTACAGGCAGTTCTTGGGCATCTCGCTGAACTTGTAGTTGCGGCCGAGCACCGTCTCGCCATAGGCATAGCCGTGCCCGAGGTCCACATGGCAGCTGGTCTGTACGGTCTCGGTCAGCACCTCGGGGTGCAGCACCGCACAGACCGCCAGCGCATCATGGATTGCCGCGCCCACTCCGGTGCCGTCGGTGTCCCCCTCGGCGGCAGAGGCCTTCAGCCGATGCTCCACCAGCTCAGCGCACAGCCGCGCCGGGGCGCTGTCAATCTCCCGCAGCAGCGCCGCCTGATGCCGGTCAAGGCAGGCGTGGGAGGTCGCATCAAGGGAGACCATCGTCACCGGGACCCCGCTTTGCAGCACAATCTCCACCGCCTCCGGATCCGCCCAAACGTTGAACTCCGACGCCTGTGTGCGGGGATACACGTCATGGGATCCGCCCATCATCACGATCTGCCGGATCTTGGGCAGAATCCGCTCATCCGCGCGGATTGCCAGCGCGATGTTGGTCATCGGGCCGACCGGAACAAGGGTGATCTCCCCGTCCTGCGCGGCGAGCAGCGTCTCGATCAGGAAGACGCAGGCGCTCTTCTCCTGCGCGTGCAGCGTGGTCGGCGGCAGGGGCAGATGATCGGTGTGGACTGCGGTCTCCTGATCCCGTCCGCCCTCCTTGCGGGGCAGTTCCTGCGCTTGCAGGCTCCACGGCTCCAGCGTCGAGGCCAGCGGCAGCGCCGCGCCCCGGTAGACCCCGACCTGCGGGCGGCCGCAGCACTCCACAACCCGCAGCGTGTTGTCGGTGGTGTTCTTGACCTCGACATTGCCGCCCACCGTGCAGATGCCCAGCACATCCAGCTCCTCGCACAGCAGCGCTGCGCAGAGCGCGATCGCATCATCCGATCCGGTGTCTACATCCAAAATGACCTTTTTCTTCTCGCTCATCCTTTTCAGACTCCTTTTTCACCGGGTCTCTCCCTCGCCCGTTTTTCCTCTCCATTATATCCTGCCATCCACGCTCAAATCAAATCTGCTTTCTCTCTTTTCCAAAAGCAGCTTCTGTTTTTTGAGAGGTCTTTCAGGCAGACAGCATCTATTTCTTCATCCAATCGGCCGCTCACAGGACTCCCGCAGCGCGTCGATAAATTTTTGCGCCGCTTTGGAGAACACCTGATACCGCTTCCAGATAATCGATGCCTCCGCCGTCATCTGCGGTTCTAACGGGCGAAAACAGAGATTGCTCTGGCCCGTCACATTGATCAGTTTGTCAAAACAGAGCGCATATCCCATTCCCTCATCCACCATCAGCGAGGCATTAAAGACCAGATTATAGGTCGCCACAATCTTGAGCTCTGTCACATCCCGTTCGAACCACTGCGCCATCGGCCAAGCGTCTGCTCGCTGCGCGGAGACGATCAGCGGCTTATCCCACAGGTCCTGCGGCCGGATCTTTTCTTTCTTTGCCAGTGGGGCATCCCTGCGCATCAGCACCCCCCAGATGTCATGGACCGGAATTTTGATCGAACTGTATACACTGGTGTCAACCGGGCTGTAAATCACCCCAAAATCAATCAGCCCTCTCTCCAGATATTCCTGTACAAACGCCGCGTTTCCGCTGAGGATATGGTAGTGAATATCGGGGTACTTTTCCTGCAGACCTTTTGCCGTCCGCGCGAAGAGCCGGATCATATCCGACTCCCCCATGCCGATGTAAACATCCCCGGCCACTGCATCGTCCGAGAGCGAGATCTCGCTCTCGGTCATCCGCACCAGTTCCAAAATTTCCTGTGCGCGCTTGCGCAGGATCATTCCCTCCTCGGTCAAGGTCACCTTTCTCGACCCCTTTGTACCCCGGAGCAGCAGCTGTTTGCCCAGCTCCTCCTCCAGCGCTTTGAGCTGGGTGGAAAGAGTGGGCTGAGAGAGATGCAGCGATTTTGCCGCCGCAGAGATGCTCTGTTCTCTCGCCACCGCCAAAAAGTATTGCAGCACTCTTAAATCCATCC
>CALXIJ010000072.1 GCA_944388335.1 uncultured Pygmaiobacter sp. | reverse complement strand
CGGATATCCCCCGAAAACCCGGACGCGGTCCCCGCTGCGCCGGCCGGCAGCAGATCTATCTTCGCCTTTTCCCCTCCCCCGCAGCGCCTCCTTTGCCAAAACTGATTCTGAGATCCGTCTTCGCCCGTGCAGGGACTCGGCCTTTCGGTTCTCCTTCTCCTCGCACAGAAAGGCGCACAAAAAAAGAGGGAGCCGCGGGCAGCCCCGCACACGCCTCCCTCAGGACAGATCTTTTGTTGTCGTACCTCCCCTGCGGCGGGTGCAAAAGCATCCCCCCCCGCCGCACTGCTCAGGTGTTGAGCTCCTCCAGACACAGCCCGTTTTCGGTGAGATAGCGCGCCGCCTCCACCCCCACATACCGGGCGTGCCAGGGCTCATATTCCACCCCGGTGAGGGCGGTCTTGTCCGCCGGGTACCGCAGTACAAAGCCGTATTCCACACAGTGCTGGGACAGCCATGCAAACTCCGGCGTCTCCTCGAACGCCCCGGTCAGGTCGTCGTTGTTCTGGTACCAGTCCGCCGAGACGATGTCCGCCGCAAGGCCGAGGTTGTGCTCGCTGGTGCCGGGCGCGGCCACCCAGCGCGCGGCCTGCTGCTCGGCCAGCTCCTGCGTGTACCCCTGCCCGAGATAGTAGTTCACCTTGCGCCGGTAGAGCGCCGTCTGCCGCTCGACGCTGCGGTAGGTCGAGACAAGATAAAGGGGCAGCCCCGCATCGGCCGCCCCTTTCAGCATCCGGTTCAGATCCTCCACCGCCCGCGCGTCGAACAGCCGGTCGTCATACCCCTCCACCGGCACCGTCTCGACCGAAAAATCCGACCCCAGCGGGTGCTCGGCGTTCACCAGCAGGGTGCGCCAGTCCGCGTCGGGCTGCGCCGCCGCGGCCTTAGCCGGCTGGGAGGAACTCTGCCCGGGCATCCTGTCCCCCTCATCCGCCCCCGCGCCGTCCCCGTCCTCGGGGTAGATGCCGTCCTCCCCGGCGTCCGGGGTGGGGCTCGGCGTCATCGAGGAGGAGGGGGCAGAGGAGCTCGTCCCCCCGGAGGAGGAACCCGAAGAGGAATCCCCCATCCCCCAGCATCCGGTCAGCAGTGCGCCGGCCACCGCCAGCGCGAGAAACGATGCACCCATCTTCTTCAAACCGCAATCATCCTTTCCCGGGCGGCCCGGGTGGGGCCGTCCTAACTGAGATTGCCGGTCAGGGTCATCACCGCGCACAGGGCCGCCAGCGGTGCCGTCTCACACCGCAGGATCCGGGGTCCGAGACCGATCAAAACCGCGCCGGCCTCCTTGGCCCGCGCCGCCTCCTCCTCGGCAAAACCGCCCTCCGCGCCGGTGATGATGGCGACGCTGCGCGCCCCCTCCAGCCGGCTATGTAGCGGTGTGCCGGGAGCCAGCGCCTCGCCGCCCCCCTCATAGCAGAAGAGGGCGAGGTCATATTCCCCGATCCTGTCACAGAGCGCCGCGAAGGAGATCGCCCTGCCGACGGCGGGAATTCTGCCCCGTCCGCTCTGCTTTGCCGCCTCCTTGGCGATCCGCCCGAAACGGGCGCGCTTGACCTCCTCGTTCTTCGGCTTTGCGATGCAAAAGCGGCTGGTGAACGGGACGATCTCGGCCGCCCCGAGCTCGGTGGATTTTTGGATGATCCACTCGAGCTTCTCCCCCTTGGGCATCCCCACAAATAGGGTGACCGCGAGGGGCGGCTCCGATACGCTCGGCCCGCTGGAAATAATTGCAAGCTCAACCTCGCGGGGATCGGCGCGGACCACCCGCGCCGCAAAGTCGGTCCCCGCGCCGTCGCAGAGGGTCACCTCGTCGCCCGGCGCCGCCCGCAGCACCCGGGCGAGATGGGCCGCCTCCTCGCCGCACAAAAAGGCGCGGTCCCCCTCCACCCGGTCGGTGAAATACCGGTGGCTCATCCCTCTGCCTCCGGATGCCCCGCGAGGATGCAGACCCAGCCGTTGTCCCGCCGGATCTCCCGCACCGCGAGGCCGGCAGCGGCGATTGCCTCGGCGACCTCCTCTTCCCGCTCGTCGATGATGCCGCTGGCGAGGAACACCCCGCCCGCATCCAGCAGCGCCGGCACCGAGGGGGCGAGGGCGATGATCGCATTTGCGACGATGTTCGCGGTGATGATCTGGTATGTTCCGCTCGCCTGATCCGACAGGTTGCCCACCCGTACATGGAACCGGTCGGCCACCCCGTTGCGCTCGGCATTCTCCCCGGCGGTGCGCACGCACATCGGGTCGATGTCCACCCCGTCGGCCTCCGCCGCGCCCAGCAGCAGCGCCGCGATTGCGAGGATGCCGCTGCCGGTGCCGATGTCCAGCATCCGCTCGCCGCCGGCCACCAGCTCGTCCAGCGCCCGCAGGCAGAGGGCGGTCGTCTCGTGGGTGCCGGTACCGAAGGCCATGCCGGGATCGAGGCGCAGCACCACCCGACCCGGCTTGTCATAGCTCTCCCAGCTGGGGCAGACCGCCAGCCGGTTGCCCAGCTCCATCGCGTGATAGAACGCCTTCCAGCCGTTTTCCCAGTCGTCCTCCTCGATCCCGGTCACCTTGAGGGTGGCATCCAGCTCGCTGGCGAGCAGCCGCTGGCGCAGCAGCTCGAGCACCTCGGCCGGGTTCTCATCGGGCGAGAGGTAGAGGTGGACGATGACGGTGTTGCGGTCCTTGTCCCGCAGCTCCTGCTCGATCAGGTCGACATGGGCGATCGCCTCGACCTGCTGCTCGAGATCCGAATAGTCCTCAATGTAGATCCCCCCGCCGGCGATGCCGGTGGCGATCGCCTCGGCGACCTCCGCCTGCGCCTTGGGGACGGTGATGCTGATATCTTTCCACTCCATCTTGCTGCTCCTTTCAGTGGGCTCTGCTCAATCCCGCGGCTTCCGGTTGATCCCCAGACGGATCGCCTCGCTCGCCACCGCGTCGGCCACGATGTCCGCCACCCGCTTGTCAAAGGCGGTGGGCAGGATGAAATCGGCCGAGAGCTCCTCGTCCGACACCGCGGCCGCGATGCCGCGGGCGGCGGCCTCCTTCATGCTGTCGGTGATCCGCGGCGCGCGGACCGCCAGCGCCCCCTTGAAGATGCCGGGGAAGGCGAGGATGTTGTTGACCTGATTGGGGTAGTCGCTGCGTCCGGTGCCGACCACCGCCGCGCCGCCGGCCTTCGCCTCGTCGGGGAAGATCTCGGGGGTGGGATTTGCCATCGGGAAGAGGATCGGCTTTTCGGCCATCGTGGCGACCATCTCCCGGGTGACAAGGCCGGGGCGGGAGACCCCGACAAAGACGTCCGCGCCCCGCATCGCGTCGGCGAGGGTGCCCCGCTGTCCCTCGAGGTTGGTGACCTTTGCCATCTCGGCCTGCGCGGGGTTGTTCTCGGGATTGCCGTCCCAGATGATACCCTGCCGGTCGACGAGGGTGACGCTGCCCAGCTTCATCTGCAGAATCAGCTTGGCGATCGAGATGCCGGCCGCCCCCGCGCCGTTGATGACGATCCGCACGCTGCCCTCCGGCTTGCCGACCACCTTCAACGCGTTGATCAGCGCCGCCGACAGGACGATCGCAGTGCCGTGCTGGTCGTCGTGAAAGACGGGGATGTCGCAGACCTCCTGCAGCCGCCGCTCGATCTCAAAGCAGCGGGGGGCGGAGATGTCCTCGAGGTTGATGCCGCCAAAGCTCTTGGAGATCAGCTGGACGGTGCGCACGATCTCGTCGGGATCCTTCGAGTCGATGCAGATGGGGAAGGCGTCGATCCCGCCAAATTCCTTGAAGAGGACGCATTTGCCCTCCATCACCGGCATCCCGGCCGCCGGTCCGATGTCCCCAAGCCCGAGCACCGCAGTGCCGTCGGTGATGACCGCGACGAGGTTGCCCCGCCGGGTATAGGTGTAGCTCAGATCCTCCTGCTTTGCGATCTCCTTACAGGGCTCCGCCACACCGGGGGTGTAGGCAATGGCGAGATCCGCCATATTCTCCACCTTTGCCCGGCTGACCACCTCGATCTTGCCCTGCCATTCCCTGTGCGCACGGAGTGCCTGTTCCCGTTTGTCCATCTGCTCTGCCATCTGCCGCATCTCCCTTTTGGCCTGTCGTTTTTCCCGGGACCGGCGGCCCCGGATCTTTTTCGCCCCCTATTATACCAAATCCCGCGGCGGGTGAAAAGCGCGCGGAGAACCGGCGGGACGGCCGCGCGGCTTCTTTGGGGGAAAATTTCAGAAACTTTTCAGCTTTTCTTTTCCCCCTCTTCGCTTTTTTCTGATAGACTGGTTCCACCGTTTTCAAAATGGGGGATGATCTCGCTGAAGAATCTGATTTTGGAGGGCCATGGCCTGCTCTGCTGCGCCGCGCTTCCCGCCCTGCTCCTCTCCATCCGCCGGCCGGAGCGCCGCCTTGCCCGGGCCGAGCGCATCCGGCGCGGGGTGCTCTTCTGCCTCTTCGTGTTCTACCTCGCCGGGGTGCTCTCGGTCACCGGCGCGGGCACCCTGTGGGATCTGCTGCACCGCGGCTGGTCCTTTCCGGCGGGCCAGCTGAACCTTGCGCTCTTCGCCTCACCCCCGTTCTCGTCGGGTTTTCTGCTCAACATTCTGCTCTTCGTCCCGCTGGGATTTTTGATTCCGATGCTCTGGCCCGGCCGATGGCGGGTGCCGCTTGCCGCTGTTTGCGGCGCCGGCTTCTCCCTCGCGATCGAGTGCAGCCAGCTGCTCAACAGCCGGATCACCGACCTCGACGACCTCGTCGCCAACGCGCTCGGTGCGCTGGCGGGCGCGCTGGCCGCGGCGCTTCTGCGGCTGGTCTTTTGCAGAACTCGTCCCGCTCCCGCAAAAAGTGCCCTCGCCCCTGCCCTCTTTCTCGCGGCGGCGTTCCTCGGCCGGTTTCTGCTCTTTGACGAGCTGCGGGCCGCCGGATGGCTGTACGGGTTTTAAACAGCAATCAAAAAGTGCCAGACCATAGACATCACGGTCCGGCACTTTTCGTCTTTTATAGCGGCGTTCAACGCCCCTCCCTGCGCAGCTGTTCGAGAAAATCGGCCAGCTCGTCAATCTCGGCATCAGTGAGGGTGTTGGTCTCGGCCATCGCGGCGACGAGGTTTTTTGCGCTGCCGCCGAACATCCGCCCCAGCGCCGAGCGGCTCTCGACCGGGAGATACTCCTCCCGGGTCAGTACAGCGGTATAGAGATATCCCCTTCCCTGTTTTTCCCGGGCGACATACCCCTTTTCCTCCAGCCGGGCGAGCAGCGCCAGCAGGGTGGTGCTGGACCACTGCCGGCGGGTCAGCCGCTGCTCGAGCGCGGCGCGGGTCAGCGGCTCGCCGGCCGCCCACAGCTCCTTCATAATTTCCAGCTCCGCGTCCGGCAGCCGCCGGAGCGGCGCTTTTTCCTTCTGCGTCTCTCTTTTTTTGTCTTTTAATCCCGCTCGATCCATTGCCAGCTCTCCCCAAAGTCATGGGTATAGAGGAATCCCCTGTACCCTGTTACAACGTTTTTTGTTGACAGCACCATACTGCCCGGCCGGTCGAGATCCATCAGCGCTCTGGCCGGCTCAAATTCCAGCCCCCATGCCCCGCAGACGTGCAGCGGCAGTCCCATTTCCTCCGGCAGGCGCTCTTCCACCGCGGTCAGATCCACCCGCTCCCAGCCTGCACCGCCGTCAGTGGTCCGCAGCAGCAGGAAATGCTCCCCCGTCTCAGCGGGGCCGTGGTAGCACAGATAGCCGGTCTTTTCGTTCAGAAAGAAAAACGGCCTGCAGCTGTGCACGCCGACCCTGTCGCCGACCTGCGCCATATCGCTGCCGTCACCGGTATATTTGACCTGCCAGTTCGCCCCGCCGTCGGTCGTCTGCAGGATCATCAGATCCCCTTCCAATGTGTCTCTTGCATATGGAATGCCGTACCGATACTGTCCGTACATCACCAGATACCCGATCTTGGGGTTGACAAACTGGTAGTGGTTCGGGATCATCTTCGCCTGCCCCTCTTCTCCTGCCGATCGGCCGGCCCAATCGTATTTTTCGGCCATCTGCGCGAGCCACCCCGAGCAGTCCAGCTCGGTGGGGGTCCAGCTCTCACCGCCGTCGGCGGTGTTCCAGAGGGTCAGGCGGGTGCCGTCAGCCTCGTCCTGATTCACCAGCCCCGCATACTGCCCATCCGGCGAGGCGTAGCCGGCGAAGTTTCCGATCATCTCAACGGGGGGATCCGAAAAGGTGCCAATTTCGCCCGTATCATTTAAATAATATGCCAGATAAACGCCCGGCCAGACCTCCGCCTCCCCTGCAAGTGATGGCGCGGGAGACGGGGCCGGCGTAGCAGCAGCGTCGGAGACGGCATCCGAGACTGTGCTGCCCGCATCCGGCTCAGACACCGCCGGCCCGCCGCAGGCGACCAGCCCGCAGACCGAAACAGCTGCGGCACACAGCAGCGCCGATACCATTCTGCCCCGCCGCTTCGGACGGGTATCAAACAGCCGGGCAAGACGCGCACGCAGCTGCCGGCCGGTCATCGAAAATCCGCTGGTCATCAATGGCGTTTGGCCCTGCCGCGCGGCGCGCAGCAGGGCGGCGGCATATTCGTCCCGCCGCTCCGGCCCCAGTACGGTGAGCGCGGCTTCATCACAGGCGGATTCCAGTTCCTGCGCTGCCCGGCTCGTCATCAGCCAGAATGCGGGATTGTACCAGTAGAGCGCCCGCATCGCCACAAACAGCGCCTTGCGGAAAAGGTCCCGCCGCCGCAGATGCGCCAGTTCATGCGCCAGCAGACAGGGGGCGTCCGGGCCGGGCTGCATTCCCTCGGGAACCAGCAGCACCGGCGCAAAAAAGCCCATCATCAGGATCCCGCGCACCGCTCTGCTGGCGAGCAGCCGGGGAGGCTGTGCCCCGGGCTGAGCAGTACATGCCTCTTTTAGCGCCGTGCACCACGCCGCGGGCGGCTGCAGCGCAGAGCGCAGCGCCCAGCGCCGCCAGAGCAGATAGCTGCCCCATTGCCAGAGCATCAACACGAAGAACCCGGTCATCCAGCACACCGCCAGCAAATCGAGCAGCGCAGGGCGCGCCGCATTTTTCTCTTCCGGTATTCCGGGCTGCGGTGCGGCAGGCCGTGCTTGCGGTTCCTCCGGCTCTGCCGTAATCTGAATCGGCGTCTGCGGCAGATTTATCTCCTCATCCTGAGGCAGGTCCTTTTCTGTCTGATCTTCGCCGGTGACCGTTTCGAGCAGCAGGGCCGGCGGAGCGAGCTGCACCGGCGCGGGGACATCGGGCAGCACAAGCCGCAGCGGCACTGCTGCCGCCAGCGCCAGCACAAGCCAGACCCGGCTCAGCCAGCGGCTGCCGTACCGGCGCCGCAGCGGCCCGGACAGCGCAATCAGCACAAGGCCCAACAGTCCGAGCAGCGCGCCCTCGACTGCGAAGGTGAGAAACAGTGTTTGCATACTGCCACCCCCTGTATCTTCGACATGTGTAGAATTTCTTTTCACTTTCATTCTACAAATGTCGAATATATCTGTCAAGGGGGAAAACAGAAAAAAGAGAGCGGTCCGTCGGAGCGGTATCGCAAAAGACCGATACCGTACCTAAAACCGCTCTCTTTCTATTGAAAATTATACCGCAGGCTCTGATCTCCGCCGGCCCTTAATTGCCGCCGAACATCTCCTTCAGGGTCTTGAAGAATCCCTTGCGCTGCTCGTAGTTCTCGTCCTTGAGGGTCTCCTCGAACTTCTTGAGCGCCTCCCGCTGGGTGCGGGTCAGCCGCTTGGGGATCTCGACATTGACCTTGACATACTGGTCGCCGCGTCCCTTGCCGTTGAGGTACTGGATGCCCTTGCCCCGCAGCCGGAATACCGTCCCGCTCTGGGTACCCTCGGGCACCTTGTACTCGACCTTGCCGTCGATGGTGGGGACGACGACCTCGTCGCCGTTGACCGCCTGCGAGAAGGTGATCGGCACCGTCACCCAGACGTCGTACTTATCCCGCTCAAACAGGGTATCGGGGCGCACCGTCACAATGATGATGACATCCCCGGCGGGGCCGCCGTTCGCGCCCTTGTCGCCCAGACCCCGCATCGCGAGGCTCTGGTCGTCGTCGATGCCGGCCGGGATTGTGACCTCCAGCCGTTTGCTGCTCTGCACCCGTCCGGTGCCGGAGCACTTGCGGCAGGGGGTCTTGATGATCTTGCCCCGCCCGCCGCAGCGGCTGCAGGGCCGCTGGCTCTGCATGACGCCAAAGGGGGTGCGGGTCTGGGTGGTCACCACGCCGCGACCGCCGCAGTCGGGGCAGGTCTCGGGGGTGGTGCCCTTCGCCGCGCCGGAGCCGCCGCACTCGGGGCAGGTGTCCTGATGGTTGACGGTGATGGTCTTTTTACAGCCCTTTGCCGCCTCCATAAAGGAGAGGGCCACCGACACACGGATATCCGCGCCCCGCCGCGGTGCGTTGGGGTTTGCCTGCCTCCGGCCGCCGCCGAAGCCGCCGCCGAAAAAGCTGCCAAAGATATCCCCGAGGTCGATGTTGCCGTCAAATCCGGCAAATCCGCCCCCGAATCCGCCGCCCGCGCCGGCGCCGTAGTTGGGATCGACCCCGGCATGGCCGAACTGGTCATACCGCGCCCGCTTGTCTTTATCGCTCAGTACCTCGTAGGCCTCGTTTACCTCTTTGAACTTCTCCTCGGCATCCTTATCGCCGGGGTGCAGATCAGGGTGGTACTTTTTGGCCTGCTTGCGGTACGCTTTCTTAATCTCCTCTTCCGAGGCGCCCTTGGCGATGCCCAGCACCTCGTAGTAATCGCGTTTTCCTGCCAATGAAAGTCACCTTACCTTGCAGCGGCGCTGCGCGCCGCCCTATGTTTGCATCCGCCGGTTTCCCCGGCTTGTCACAGCTTTTCTCCCACAAAACCGACAAAGCGCGCCGCCTAAGCAGCGACGCTCTGTCGATCAGGTCTCGCCGCATGGGCGAAAAACCTGTTCCTTATTTGTCGTCCTTGACCTCGCGGTAGTCGGCGTCGACGACACCGTCATCCGACTTGCCGGCGCTCTGGCTCTGGCTGTCCGAAGCACCCTGCTGGGCCTGCTGTGCCTGCGCCTGCTGCGCGGCCTCGCTGTAGACCCGCTGGCTCATGCTGCCGACGGCCTTCTCCAGCTCCTCCTGCTTTGCCTTGATCTGCGCGATGTCGTTGCCCTTGAGGGCTTCCTTCAGCGCATCCTTGGCGGTGTTGATCGCGCTCTTCTCGGAGTCGGTCATCTTGTCGCCCATCTCGCTCATCGTCTTCTCGGTCTGGTAGACCATCGAATCCGCGGCGTTGCGGGTCTCGACCTCTTCCTTGCGCTTCTTATCCTCGGCGGCATACTGCTCGGCTTCCTTGACCGCCTTGTCGATGTCCTCTTTGCTCATGTTGCTCGAAGCGGTGATGGTAATGCTCTGCTCCTTGCCGGTGCCGAGATCCTTCGCAGAGACGTGGACAATGCCGTTGGCATCGATATCAAAGGTGACCTCGATCTGAGGCACACCGCGCGGCGCAGCCGGGATACCGTCCAGATGGAAGGTGCCCAGAGACTTGTTGTCCTTTGCGAACTCGCGCTCGCCCTGCAGCACGTTGACCTCGACGCTGGGCTGGTTATCCGCAGCGGTGGAGAAGATCTGGCTCTTCTTGGTCGGGATGGTGGTGTTGCGGTCGATGATCTTGGTGCAGACGCCGCCATAGGTCTCAATGCCGAGGCTCAGCGGAGTGACATCCAGCAGCAGGATGCCCTGCACATCGCCGCCCAGAACGCCGCCCTGAATCGCGGCGCCGATCGCGACGCACTCATCCGGGTTGATGCCCTTGAACGGCTCTTTGCCCATGAACTTCTTGACCGCTTCCTGCACGGCGGGGATCCGGGTGGAGCCGCCAACCAGCAGGACCTTGCTCAGATCGGCAGGGGTCAGGCCGGCATCGGACAGCGCCTGACGGGTCGGGCCCATCGTCTTCTCGACCAGATCGGCGGTCAGCTCGTCAAACTTCGCCCGGGTGAGGGTGGTGTCGAGGTGCTTGGGGCCGGTCGCGTCGGCGGTGATGAAGGGCAGGTTGATCGCGGTCGAGGTCACGCCGGACAGCTCGATCTTCGCCTTCTCGGCGGCCTCCTTCAGGCGCTGCGCCGCCATCTTGTCGCTGCGCAGGTCGATGCCGTTCTCCTTCTTGAACTCATCGGCGAGGTAGTCGATGATCCGCTGGTCGAAGTCGTCGCCGCCCAGACGGGTGTCGCCGGCCGTCGCCAGAACCTCGGTGACGCCGTCGCCCATCTCGATGATCGAGACATCGAAGGTGCCGCCGCCCAGATCGTAGACCAGAATCTTCTGATCCTTCTCTTTATCGATGCCATAGGCCAGCGAAGCAGCCGTCGGCTCGTTGATGATCCGCTTGACATCCAGACCCGCGATCGCGCCGGCGTCCTTGGTCGCCTGACGCTGTGCGTCGTTGAAGTAGGCCGGGACGGTGATGACCGCCTCGGTGACCTTCTCGCCCAGATACGACTCGGCGTCCGCCTTCAGCTTCGAGAGGATCATTGCGCTGATCTCCTGCGGGGTGTAGGCCTTGCCGTCGATGTTCACCTTGTAATCGGTGCCCATCTCACGCTTGATCGAGGAGACGGTCCGCTCCGGGTTGGTGATCGCCTGACGCTTTGCAACCTGACCGACCATCCGCTCGCCGGTCTTGGAAAACGCAACCACCGACGGGGTGGTGCGGGAACCTTCCGCGTTCGCGATGACAACGGGCTCGCCGCCCTCCATGACCGCGACGCAGGAGTTTGTAGTACCAAGGTCAATACCAATGATTTTTCCCATAATATATCTCTCCTTTTGTAGAAAAGCAGCTTGTTTTCGTTTTTTTAGAACTCGCTCTATATAAACGGTTTTTGCACCGAGAACTGTCTTTTTGCGGCTTATTCCGCCACCGCGACCATCGCGTGCCGGATGATCTGGGTGCCGATCCGGTAGCCCTTCTGCAGCACCTTGGTGACGGTGCCGCTGGGGCTCTCCTCGCTGGCCGGCTCCTGCATCACCGCGCTGTGCAGCTCGGGGTCGAACGGCTTGCCTGCCGCCTCGATCTCCTCGATCCCCAGTTTGGTGAAGGCCTCGCTGAACTTGGTCAGGGTCATCTCGACTCCCTTTTTGAAGTTCTCATCCTCGGTGGGAGCCGCCGCCGCCATCTCCAGCGCATCCGCTACCGGCAGCAGCTGGGTGACGGCAAAGGAAACGCCGTTGTTGAAGGAACCCTCCTTCTCCCGCGCGCTGCGCTTGCGGAAGTTGTCGTACTCGGCCGCGGTCCGCATCAGGGTGTCCTTCGCGGCGGCAAGCGCCTTCTCGGCGGCATCCTGCGCCGCCTTGGCCTCGTCCAGCTCCTTCTCCAGCGCGCTGCGCTCCTTTTTGTCCTGTTTCTTTTGCTTTTTATCCCCCGCAGCGTCCTGCGCCTGCTCGGCCGGCTTCTGTTCGGACCGTACCCCCGGCGCCTCCTGTTCGGGCTGCGCCTGCTCGGGCCGTGTCTCCTCGCCCTGCTGCGGCTCTTTTTTGATCTTGTCTTCCATCGGTTGCTATTCCTCCTTGCCGGTGCCCGTCATCGACTGACAGAGCTTCTCGGCGAAATAATCCAGTGTAGGCAGCACCTTGTTGTAGTTCATCCGGGAGGGGCCCATCAGCGCGATCGCGCCGGTCAGCCCGCCGCCGGCCAGATACCGCCGGGCGACAATCGCGACCCCCGGCATCCGGTAGCCCGGCATGTCGTCCCCCAGCAGCACCATCGGCCGGTCGTTCTTCGGGGCGATCAGCCGGCCCAGCTCGTCGTGCCGGTTGAGCAGATCCAGACAGCCGTGCAGGTTCGGCTCTATCTCGGGGTAACTGAGCAGGTTCTGCTCTCCCTCGACAAAGACCTTGCCGCGCCCGGCGCCCTGCAGCAGCCGGACCGAGGCGATGACCGCCGGCCAGAGGTTTTTGTCCTCTCCCAGCGCATCCCAGAGCCCCGCGCGCAGCTCCGCGTCGACGTCGTCCTTTGCGACGAAACACAGCCGGCTGTTGATCAGCTTTGCCAGCTGGGCCAGCTGTGCGGGATCGATGGGCTGCTTTGTGACCGCAACCCGGGTGGCAACCCCTCCCACCGAGCTGACGCTCAGTACCGCGGCGCTGCACCGCCCGACCTGCAGGATGCTGTAATAGGCGACCTTGACGTCCTCGCTCTTGGGGGTGGTGGCGACGGCGGTGAAGCCGCTGAGCTTTGCCAGCTCTTTGGCCGCCGACTTTGCCAGCCGCTCGGGCTCGAAGTCAAAGTTCTCAAACGCCTCGTCGATCCGCTTTTTCTCCCGGTCGGTCAGCTGGGGACGATGGCCATCCTCCCCCATCAGGTTCTCGATATAGTACCGATACCCCGCCATGCTGGGCACCCGGCCCGCACTGGTGTGCGGCTGCTCGAGCAGCCCCAGCTTGGTGAGGGCGGCCATCTCGTTTCGCAGTGTGGCGGAGGACACTGCCATGTCAAAATATTGGCGCAGCAGGTTGGAGCCGACCGGCTCGCCGTCCGCCGAATAGAGCGAAACAATCGCGGAAAGCACCCGCCGTTTGCGTTCATCCATCCTCCTGTCCACACCCTTTCTCGTTTTATTTTAGCACTCTATGTTCCCGAGTGCTAACTTTATTCTACATCAATTTATCGCGTTGTCAAGCATCTTTCAAAAATTTTTTCATTTTTAACAAATTGGTCACAAACACCGCTCTGCGCGGCGGACTTCTCCCCGCTTTCGGCGCATTGTGCGCGGGCGGGAACGCGCCGCTCCGCCGGCTTTTGGGCCGCTGCCGTGCCGGCGGCGCCGCCGCTTTGCCAGAGGGGTGCCGCAGCCGCTTTGCGCCGACCAATGCAAGAGGAGTTTTCCCCTCCCGCGCCAAAAAATCCGTCGGCGCACGGCGCTTTTCACCCCGCGCTGCCAAGGGGACATTCGTCCCCGGAAAAGCAAATCTCCCCGCGCCGCCGCGCGCTGTCAGGGGGGACTTGTCCGCACAAAAAAGGCAGGCCGCACCGTGAACCGAACCAGTAAAAACGGACAATAGACAAAAGGCCCCCTAGTGTAGGAAAATAGAACTACATTAGGGGGTTTTGGTATGTCTGGGAAAAAAGGGATGAAAAAGTATCCGGAAGGGATACGGGA
>CALXIJ010000071.1 GCA_944388335.1 uncultured Pygmaiobacter sp. | reverse complement strand
TCACGTATTTTGGATTTATTTTACCCTGCATTCAATTTTTGTTACTTAATTTTGCCGAGGGAGGTGGCGCTGGTGCGAAAATCTCTGCGGCGCCTTCTGGCGCTGTTTCTCTGCTTCGGTCTGCTGGTAAGCCTTCTTGCCGGCTGCGGCGATGCGGATTCCACTGTCAGCAGCACAGCCGATTCCGCTACGCCGCCGCTGGCTGCCACACCGGAACCGACCCCCTCCCCCTCCCCTACACCGGAACCGACTCCTACACCGACCCCCGCGCGGGACAACACACCTCAGATTTATCTGTGCAGCGCCCCGGGAACGGTTGCCTATGGCAACGGCACCGTCACGATCGACTGTTCCAATTCGGCGGACGGCTATTTTATGGTCAACTACGCCGGCTCTAACGGCAAGGTGCGGATGCTGGTCGATGCGCCAAGCGGCAAGCAATACCAGTTTGCACTGCACGGCGGCTGGGAGAGTTTTCCCTTCTCGGCAGGTGCCGGCACCTATCAGATCAACGTCTTTGAAAATGCCGGCGGCAATCAATATTACCTCTTGTACGGCACTTCCGTCTCGGCGCAGGTCAAGGATGATTTTTGCACCTTCCTGCGGCCCAACCAATTTGTCCGGTTCGACGAGAACACCGGCGCGATTGCGATTGGGGCACAGCTGGCGGAGGGAGCGCAGACCGACCTTGAGGTGGTCGACCGGGTCTACAACTACGTGCTGGATCATCTTTCTTATGATTACAACAAGGCGGCGGCTGCGTCCAGCGGCTCGGTGTACGACTTTTTGCCGGATGTCGACGAGGTGCTGGCCAGCGGCGCGGGGATCTGCTTTGACTACGCCGCGGTGATGGCGGTGATGCTGCGCACACAAGGGATCCCCACCCGGATGAATGTGGGCTGGGCCGGGGACATTTACCACGCTTGGGTCAGCGTCTATGTCGATGATATTGGCTGGATTAACGGCTACCTGTATTTTGACGGGGTAAACTGGCGGCGAATGGATCCCACCTTTGCCGACAACGGCAATGAAGAGCAGTGGATCATCGACTTTATCAATACCGACGGCAACTACAACCCCCTGCTGATCTATTGACCGGCGATGGAATTGGGGAGCAACCTGCGATGGGAGGAATAGAGATGGCGGACAAAACCAATGCAAAGCGGCTGACTGATAGCGAGCTGTCGGTGTTCTGCACCCAGATCGCGATGCTGCTGCGCTCGGGCATCTCGGTGACCGAGGGGCTGAGCATCATGGTCGAGGACAGCGAGAACACCGAGGGACGCGCAATCCTCAAGACCGCGCTGGACCACTGCGAACTGGGAGAACCGCTGAGCAGCGGGCTGCGGGCCAGCGGCGCTTTTCCGGAATATCTGTTGAATATGACGGCAATCGGGGAAGAATCCGGCCGTCTGGATGAGGTCATGGATGCGCTGTCCTCCTATTATGAGCGGGAGGACGCATTGCATGAGGCGGTGCGCAGCGCGGTGCGGTACCCTCTGGTCATGATCGTGATGATGGCTGTGGTGATGGGGGTTCTGATGACCCGCGTGTTGCCCGTTTTCAACGAGGTGTTTTTGCAGCTGGGCACCGAGCTGAGCGGGGTCTCCCTCTCCATCCTGCGTGCCGGTCAGGCGCTGAGCCGGTATTCCGTCCTGCTGGTTGTATTGGCTGCCGTCGTGGCCGCTGCGCTGCTCTGGCTGAACAAGACCGCCGCCGGGCGCGCATTTCGGCTCAAATATTTTTCGAGCCGCGTTCTGGGCAGCCGCAGATTGGCGGACAAGATCGGCAGCGCCCGGTTCGCCAGCGGGATGTCGCTGATGCTCTCCAGCGGACTTGACACCGACAAGAGCCTCGAGATGGTCAGCCGGTTGGTGGACAGCCCCTTGGTGCGCAAAAAGATTGCCCGCTGTCAGGAGCTGATCGGCGAGGGACAGAACTTTGCCGATGCGCTGGTCAACGCGGGGCTGTTTACCGGTGTCTATGCCCGGATGGTAACGGTGGGTTACAAGACCGGCAGTGCCGACGCGGTGATGAAGAATTTGGCGGACCGCTATCAGGAGGAAATCGACACACAGGTGTCGCGGACCGTCTCGCTGATTGAGCCGACGCTGGTGGCCGTCTTTTCCGTGCTGGTCGGTTTTATCCTGCTCTCGGTCATGCTGCCGCTGATGGGGATTATGTCCTCGATCGGATAATCGCCTCACGCCTTGACCGCATCGACTTTTTATCAAAGGAGCACACCCATGAGCCGCAACCGTTTTAAAAAACAGAAGAGGGATTTTTCCGCACTGCGGGAGCTGTTACTGCCGGCCGCGCTCTTTGTGCTGGTTGTCGGACTGTTTGTGCCGGCGCTCTCCTCCGTCAGCCGCACTGCACGGCAGGCGGAGCGAGACAGTCTGGAAGCCGCTATCCGCCGCAGTGCTGCACATTGTTATGCCACAGAGGGCGCTTATCCCGAAAGCCTCGATTATCTGTGCAGCCATTACGGGCTGCAGATTGACGAGGAGCGGTATCTGGTGGACTATCAGGTGTTTGCCAGCAACCTCATGCCCTCAATCACGGTGATCGCCCGCGGCGATCTCTGAGTGCGCAGCAGAGGGCTGATTCAGGGCAATCGGGTTTTATTCTGTATGGGAGGTGTCATATGATCCAAAAAGGCAAGAGCTCGGTGATCGACCTGCTTTTTACACTGGCACTGTTCTGCGTTTTTTGTGCCAGCGCACTTGCGGTCGTCCTCATCGGTGCAGATGTCTACACCTCCACCGTCCGCAGCATGGACCGCAACTACAGCACCCGCACCGCCTGTGCCTATCTCGCTGAGAAGGCGCGGCAGAGTGACCGTGCGGGCGCCATCTCTCTGGGTGAGGTCGAACAGACCCCGGCACTGGTCCTCGACACAACCGGCGCGGATGGAGCCTCTTACACCACCTATATTTATTACTATGACGGCGCGGTCTGCGAACAGCTGATCCGCGCAGAGGATACCCCTGTATTGGCAAATGGACAGCGGATTGTCGAATGCGGCGATCTCACAATCGAGCCGCTCTCCGACACCCTGTGGCAGGTGACCGTGACCGGTCCGCAGGGCGGCAGTGAGCAGGTCATCTTCGGGCAGCGCAGCCGGGAAGGAGGCGCCGTATGAAACATCGAAATTCCCGCTCCGCACTGTTTTTGATGGAGCTGATTTTTGCGATTCTCTTTTTTGCGATCGCAAGCGCGGTCTGCGTGCAGCTCTTTGTGCGCGCGCATCTCATCAGCCGGGACACGCAGGATCTGAATCAGGCGATGGCAGGTGCACAGTCCGCTGCGGCGGTCCTGCAGGCCGAACAGGGGGATCTCGCCGCTGCCTCTGTGCTGCTGGAAGGATCTCAGATGGAGGACGGCGTTCTGACCCTGAGATATGACGCCGACTGGCAGCCGGCAGAGGAGGAAGCACAAACTTCGTATCTGCTGCAGATGACGCCGGATGAGGAGCAGACCACCCAGATCACCGTAACCCGCATCGAGGACGGCGAGGTCTTGATTGTGCTGCCCCTTTACTGCCACACCCCGCTGACCCTTGGCTGATCCTTAATCGACCCGGTCAACCGGACAAAAGAGGAGGGAACAAATGTGACCGAACACAGAAATAAAGGTACAGGCAGGACCGGGCTCGGGGTGGGTGTCTCCTCGATTCTGGTGATCTTTGTCCTGCTCTGTCTCGTCACCTTTGCGACTCTGTCATTGGTCAGCGCCCGCGCCGACCGAAACCTCTCACAGAAGGCGGTTGACCACACGCTGGAATACTACACAGCCTCAAATCAGGCCGAACAGATCCTCGCGCAGGCGGACAATCTGCTGGCGGACTGTGCTGCGCAGGCCTCCAGCAACGCGGAATACCAGACGCTCGCCGCATCGGCACTTGCCGCGCTGGGGGAACTGGAGGACACCGACGGCTCAGTAACCCTCTGCTATTCTGTGCCCATCAATGAGAATCAAACGCTTCGCTGTGCCGTCGTTGCCGTCTGGCCGCAGCAATCCGGCGATGGTTTTTATCGGATTGACCGCTGGCAGGTGGAGAGCACCGGGGAGTGGGAGCCGGATGAGGGATTGCCGGTCTATGGCGGGGATGCCGTAGGCGCATTGCCGGGTCAGCCCTGACGCCGGCCACGAATTGCCCAAACCGATAGAATAAAATGTTCTCATCGAAAGGAATCTCTGTATGGATATCACTGTTCAGCTCAAGGATGCACTGAGCTATGGTGCATCCGACATCTTTATTGTCGCCGGCCGTCCCATGGTCTACAAGGTCAACGGGCAGCTGTCCAATGTGGACGATCACCGCCTTCTGCCTGCGGATACGGAGGCTTTTGTGCGGCAGATTTATCAGCTGGCAAACCGCCCGATCGAGCCGCTTCTCGAGACGGGAGACGATGATTTTTCCTTTGCGGTGCAGGGAATCTCCCGTTTTCGGGTGAGTGCTTATCGCCAGCGCTCCAGCCTCGCGGCAGTGGTGCGGGTTATCCGGTTTGAGCTGCCGGATCCCGAGGCGCTGCATATTCCCGAGTCGATTCTGCGCCTTGCCGACCGGACCAAGGGAATGGTGCTGGTCACCGGCTCTGCGGGCAGCGGCAAGTCCACCACCCTTGCCTGCATGATCGATCGGATCAATACCCACCGCGCTGACCACATCATCACGCTGGAGGATCCGCTGGAATATCTGCACAGCCACAAAAAGAGCATTGTGAGCCAGCGCGAGACCGGAAGCGATACGGTGAGCTATCTGACGGCGCTGCGCGGTGCGCTGCGCCAGAGCCCGGATGTCATTCTTCTGGGAGAGATGCGGGACTATGAGACAATCACCGTTGCGATGACCGCCGCTGAAACCGGGCATCTGCTCTTTTCCAGCCTGCACACCGTCGGCGCCGCAAACACCGTCGACCGAATTCTCGATGTCTTCCCCCCGAACCAGCAGCACCAGATCGCGGTACAGCTGGCAATGGTACTGCAGGCGGTGGTCAGCCAACAGCTGCTGCCCACCGTGGACGGCGGCCTGATGCCCGCCTTCGAGGTGATGGTGGTCAATCCCGCTATCCGCAATATGATCCGGGAAAATAAGATTCACCAGATCGACACGGTCATCGCCGCCTCTGCAGAAGAGGGGATGGTCTCGATGGATGCGAGTATTTTGAACCTTTACCGTGCCGGCCGGATCAGTGACCGCACCGCTTTGACCTATGCCGCAAATCCTGATCTGCTTGCCAAGAAGATGAAACAGTAAATCCGCTTTTTCTGCCGACATCCATCGCCAAAAAGGAAGTTTATTTGTCTTTTTCTCTTCTTTTTATCCTCTATCCTGTATTTTTTGAGCAAAATATTACGCTCTGTTTTCCAAAATGGAAAGCAGAGCGTCTTTTTTATCCCGCTATCCGGCAGTTATCCGGCAATTATCCGGCAGTTATCCGGCAGGCAGAAAGTCAAACTTATCCTGTCTCTCTGAGCCTCGAAAGCGCAAATCTCCCAATGGATTAAATTCTGTTTTCCGCCCTGCCCTGCTCTTGTGCCCGGCGGATGATCTTTTGATAAACCGGCAGCATCAGCGGCTCGCCGCAGATCTTTTCCAGTTCATCCACCGCAAACCAGGCCACCCCGCTGTTCTCATCCGGCTTGACCCGCAGCGGCTGATCCTCCGGTGCAATCAGCAGATAGGCGACCGAGAGATGCAGGTGCGGGCAGACATACTTTCCCCGCTTCCAATGGCCATTGACCGGCAAAAGATCCAGACTGATGATCCGCCCCGTCTGAGGGTACAGCTCGGTCAGGCCGGTTTCCTCCCGCGCCTCCCGCAGCGCGACCGCCAAAAAGTCCGGATCCCCGTCACAGTGTCCGCCGCTCCAGCTCCAACTGTCATAGATATTATGGTAGACCATCAGCATCCAGTCCAAGGAGGGATTGAGGATAAAGCCGCTGGAGGTCAGATGGGCGAACTCATTTTCTCGGGTAAGGATGTTCTGCGGGAAAGCGCGGCAGTACTCCAGCAGCACCCGCTGCTCTGCCTGTTCCACCTCTCCCTGCGCTGCAAAGTCGGAAAGTTCTTTCAGCCAATCCATCCGTTTTCCCCTCCCCGCAGCGCGGCGCGGATCGCCATCGCGACCCCGCCCTCCTCATTGCTTCCGGTCACATGAGCTGCCAGCGACTGCAAAGACGGGGCGGCATTGGCCATCGCGACCGAACACCCGGCGGTGCTCAGCATATCCCGGTCATTTTCCCCGTCCCCAATCGCCATCACTTCATCGAGTCCAAGTCCCAGCGCCGCGCTCAGCGCCCGGATGGCCTGTCCCTTGGTCGCGCCTTCCGCGTTGATCTCGAGATTTCGCTCCATCGAGTAGGACATCTTCAGCCCGCCCCAGCGCTCCAGTTCCTCCCGCACCGCATCCCGCTGTGCGAGGGACTCAAAATAGGGAAATTGCAGCTTGCAGATCCCATCCGGATGCGCCCGCAGATGTGCCTCGAGATCCTCCACCGGGGTCTCCTTGTGAAGCATGTATTCAAGATGTGCGCGCTCCATCCCGGTCTTTGCCAGCCGCGCGAGATCCTGCCGGCTGATCAGCATCCGATCTCCCTGATAGACCTCCGGCATCAGCTGCAGCGGCGCAAATTGCTCCATTGCCCGCAGCACCGTCTCCGCCGGCAGATAAGCGCTGTAAAGCACCCGGTCCTGCAGGGTATCCAGTACCTGCGCGCCGTTAATCACAATCGCATACCGCAGCTGCGGCACCTCCCGCACCGACTGCGGAACCCGGGAGAGAATCCGCCCTGTGCAGGGCACCACCGCCACTCCGGCCTTTGCCGCCTCCCGGATTGCCTCGAGATTGGCCGCCGGGATCGTCTGATGATCATCACAGAGCAGTGTCCCGTCCAGATCAACGCAGATCATCTTGATCCTGCTCAAAATCGTATCCCCCTTTTGCTGATCGAAAGCTGCTGCCGGGCACGGCCGGCAACTTTATTATACCTGATCCAACTGCCAAAGAAAAGGCGCACGCCGGAGCCAAATCGGTATTTCTCCCCCGCCAAAAGCCAAAAACTCCCTTTTATAAAATGTGAAATTTCATCTATTTTTTACGACTGCTCAGTTGTTTTTCGTCGGTGGGTGGTGTACAATATTACATTGATTGGATTTTAATATGACGAAAATTTTAATCTTTTTTTGTCGAATACTTCTAAATATTGATCAGTGAGGGAATGCCGTGAAGATCGGTCTTGATATTGGTTCTACCACCATTAAATGCGTTGTTTTGGACAACACCGACGCCATTGTCTATCAATCCTATGAGCGCCACTACTCCCATATCGTCTCCAAGGCCGCCGAGGTGCTGCGCCGCATCGAACAGGAAATCTCCGGCCGGCATGCGGTGCTGGCAATCTCCGGTTCCGCGGGAATGGGACTTGCGGACGCCTGCCATCTGCCCTTTGTTCAGGAAGTCTTTGCCACCCGGGTCGCCGCACAGCGGCTGGCTCCCGGCACCGATGTCGTCATCGAGCTGGGCGGTGAGGATGCCAAGATTCTCTTTTTGACCGGCGGCATGGATGTCCGGATGAACGGCAGCTGTGCCGGCGGTACCGGCGCTTTCATCGACCAGATGGCCACTCTGCTCAAGATGACGCCCGACGAGATGAACGAGGCCGCGCTGCACAGTGATAAACTGTACACCATCGCCTCCCGCTGCGGTGTCTTTGCCAAGAGCGATGTCCAGCCGCTGCTCAATCAGGGGGCCCGCAAGGAGGATGTCGCCGCCTCGATCTTTGCCGCAGTGGTCAATCAGACCATCGGCGGTCTGGCGCAGGGGCGTCCCATTGAGGGCAATGTGCTGTATCTGGGCGGTCCGATTACCTTCCTGTCGAAGCTCAAGCAGAGTTTCGATGATGCGCTCGGGGTCACCGGCACGCTGCCGGACAACTCGCTGTACTATGTCGCGCTGGGCGCTGCCTTCTATTCCGATGAGGCGTTTGATCTCGAGGACGTCATCGAGAGCCTGAACCACTATTCCGCAACCGCCGACTATGCGACCAGCGATCCGCTGTTCGCAAGTCAGGAAGAATATGACGCGTTTGCCGCCCGTCACGCCAAGGCGACCGTTCCCCGCGGGGAGCTGGCTGAGGCCAAGGGCCCGGTACATATCGGGATCGACGCGGGTTCCACCACCGTCAAGGTAGCGGTCATCGACGAGGACGCAAAGCTGCTCTACACCAGCTATCAGCCCAACAGCGGCAACCCGGTACCGCTTGTCCGCGCGGTGCTGCTGGATCTCTATGAAAAGCGGCCGGATCTTCAGGTGGCCAGCGC
>CALXIJ010000070.1 GCA_944388335.1 uncultured Pygmaiobacter sp. | reverse complement strand
GCGGGGAAAAACCGCCGGGCGCGGTATATTCCGGCCGCGGGGAGGGTATGCTATGGCTGAACCCCGATTCTTTGGGGCAACTGCCCATCTGTGGAGGGAATAAGATGATACTGAAAAAGATCGTTCTCGCACTGCTGATTATCGGCGGGTTGAACTGGGGCCTTGTCGGGCTGTTCCGGTTCGACTGCGTGGGGTGGCTGCTGGGCGGCACCGCCTCGATCCTCAGCCGTGTGATCTTCTCGGTCGTGGGGCTGGCCGCAGTGGTGGCGGTCCCGATGCTCTTCGAGCGGGAAAACCCCGGCCCCATCGAGGGCGCCGACAGCCATTGACCGGGCCCTCGCCGCGCGGCATCCGCCGCAAAAAAGCCTCTTCGCACCGCCCGGGTGCAAAGGGGCTTTTTTTCTGTCTGTTTTTCCGGCCGCGGGCGGCTTTTCTGCCGCGGCCAAGCGCCTTCAAAGAAGAGTGCAGCTGTCCGCTCTCGCAAAGGTCAGCTGTCCGCCCCGGCGGGCAGCAGCTTGCCGGTCAGAAAGTCGTCCAGCCGCTGGGCCTCGGTCTCAAAGTCGCAGCCGATCAGCGACTTGCCCGACTCCAGCTTGATGCCCCAGCAGGCATCCTCGTCCGGGACGGTGATCCCGTCGGCGTCGTTGGCCAGCAGCGAGGGCATCCGGAAGGCCAGCTGCCACAGCTCGCCGTTGGTGAGGTTGGTCTCGATCATCGGCAGCAGCTTGTCGGCGATGAGGTTGATCTTGGCCGGGCTGAGGGTCGCGATCTGCTGCGCCGCCGCCCGGATGACCTCCCGCTGGCGGCTGATCCGGTTCCAGTCGCTGTCCAGATGCCGCATCCGGGCATAGACCAGCGCCGTCGGGCCGTCCAGCCGGGCGGGGCCCGCCTCCCACTTATCCTCGCCGGCGATTTTGTTCATGTACTCCGCCTCGGCCTCGCTGAGCTCGACCTCCACCCCGCCGATGTCGGTGACCCCGGTCTCGAAGATGGTGAAGTTGACCCGCACATACCGGTCGACGTCTACCTTATAATAGTCCTGCAGCGTCTTGAGCAGCAGCTCCGGCCCGCCATAGGCGAAGGTGTGGGTCAGCCAGTCGTCCCCGTGGTTCGGGATCGAGACCCCGACCCCCCGCTCGAAGGAGACCAGTCTCCAGGTATTGTCGTCGCTGTTGATCGAGAGCAGCATGATGCTGTCCGCCCGGGCGCTGTCCGAGATGTCCTCCTCCCGCTCGTCCGAGCCGATCAGCAGGATGTTGGTGATGTTGTCGTGGACGTTGACCTCCCCCTCGGGGGGCTCGATCTCGCCGCCGTTTTCCATCACGTCGATGTAATCCAGATCCAGATGGTCGAAGGAGAGGGGCTCCTCCGCGATCGAGTCCACCGTGCCGTAGCTGGCCGAGCGGTTGAGCAGATTCATCTTGCTGTTGATAAAAAGCACCGCCGCCACCAGCAGCAGCGCCAGAAAGCCGCATACCGCCCCAAGGCCGATCAGGAGCTTTTTCTTGCGGCCGAGCGGCTTTTTTTCTCTTTTTTTCTCTTTCATGCGGCTGCAAAAGCCTCCTTTTTTGGTCTGTTCGTGTCAGTTTAAACCCGATTTGTTAAAATCCGGTGAAAAAATTACCCGTCGAAGAGGTTGCGCTTGTTGTGGGTGTAGACCGAGAGCGCAAGCCCCATGCAGAGATAGAGCATCAGCACCGAGGTCCCGCCCGCGGTAAAGAAGGGCAGGGTGATCCCGATGACCGGCAGCAGCGAGAGGTTCATCCCGACATTGACGATGGTCTGCCAGATGATGACCGCCGAGATGCCCACGCAGATCAGCGCGCCCAGCCGGTCCTGACTGCGGAAGGCGGTGGCGATCAGCTTGGCCGCGAGGCCGAAGAGGAGCGCCAGCACGAGCAGACTGCCGATGAACCCCATCGATTCCGAGATGTAGGAGAAGATGAAGTCGTTCTCCGCCTTGGGGACCGTGTGGTGCTCCACCCCGAAAAAGCCCCGCCCGGTGATCTGCCCCGCGCCGATCGAGATGCTGGCCTGATTCTGCTGCCACATCACGTCGGGATAGCTCTCGGGGTCGAACAGCGCGTAGATCCGCTCTTTCTGGTAGTCCTCGAGGATCCGGAACCAGAGGATCGGGGCGGCCACCGCCGCGCAGCCGGCCCCCGCGAAGATGTACTTGCGGGGCAGCCCCGCGACAAAGAGCATCGACAGCCCGATCAGCAGGAAGATCAGGGCGGTGCCGTCGTCCCCCTGCAGGTGGATCAGCAGCAGCGGCGCGCCCAGATGGGCCAGCAGCGCCATCAGGGCGGCGGGCTCCTTCATCCGCTCCCGACTGTTGTCCAGATGCATCGCAAAGGTGAGGATAAAGCTGATCTTGGCCAGCTCGGTCGGCTGGATCGAGAGGCCCAGCGGCAGCTCGATCCAGGACCTGTTGCTGGTGTTGAGGGGGGAGTAGCCGATCACGAAGGTGAGCAGCACCATCCCCCAGGTCACCGCCGCGTGGATGGGCCAAGCGGTGGCCAGCGTGTGGTAATCAAAGGTCGAGATGACGATCGCGCAGGCCAGCCCCAGCGCCGCCGCCCCCGCCTGCACGATCGGCAGCCGGTAGTTTGCAAAAAAGCTGCTGTCCGCACTGGCCGCGTCGTGGGCAAAGGAGGTCAGCGCCAGCACCGACAGCCCGCTGCAGGCGACGCAGAGCAGGATAAAGAGCCGGTCGGTCGTCTTGATATATTCCTTGACTGCTTTCAAAAGCCGAAATCTCCTTTTTTACGGATGCGGGGCCGCTGCTTTCCGCGCCGTCCCGCCGCCGAAAATCCGACGCCCGCCGCCGGGCGCACCCGCGCGGCGCTCTATCGTCGGGTCAATGCTTTATAGTATATCATATTAAAGCGGATTTGCACCGCCCCGGGGCAAATTTTCAAAATCTTTTAACCTTTTTTCAGAATATTTTCCCCTTTTGGGGGCATCTTCGGGCAAAACCCACCCCTTATTTTCCCGCTGCGGCAGCCGGAGGGGGCCTCTTTTTTTGCCGGCGCCGGTTTGGCCTTTCGCCGCGGGCGAAAATGTGCTATACTCTTTTAGAAAAAAAGACAGGGAGGGCTGGGACTGATGGGGGTCTATCTTTCACATTCCAAGGAGGAGACCGAGGCGCTCGGCGAAAAGCTGGCCGCCGAGCTGCGCGGGGGCGGGCTGGTCGCCTTCACCGGCGGGCTGTGCGCAGGCAAGACCGCCTTCTGCGCCGGCATCGCGCGGGGGCTGGGCTGCACCGATCCCGTCAGCAGCCCGACCTTCAGCATCGTCAATGTCTACCGCGGGCCGGTGACCTTCGCCCACTTCGATATGTACCGCATCCGGTCGGAGGAGGACCTGTACGCCTGCTCCTTCTACGACTACCTCGACGCCGGCGCGGCGGTCGCGGTGGAGTGGAGCGAGAACATCGCCGACTTTCTCGAGGAGCCCTACATCCGGGTCGAGATCGAAAATCTGGGCGGCGACGAGCGAAAAATTACTGTGATGGGGGCGAAACAGCTTTGATTACCCTTGGACTGGATTCCTGCGGGCGGGCGGCCGGGGCCGCCATCCTGCAGGACGACCGCTTGCTCTATGAATCCTATCTCGACAACGGCCTGACCCACAGCGAGACCCTGCTGCCGATGGTCGAGGCCGCCTTTGCCGCCTGCGGGATCTCGGCCGCACAGCTCGACCTGATCGGGGTCGGCGCCGGGCCGGGCAGCTTTACCGGGCTGCGGATCGGGATGGCGCTGGCCAAGGGGCTGGCCCTGCCCCGGGCGGTGCCCTGTGCGGCGGTCTCCTCGCTGGAGGGGATCGCGCGGGGGATCTTTCTGCCCGAAGGGGCGCTGGTCCTCGCCGCCGAGGACGCGCGGCGGGGCGAGGTCTACTACGCCGCCTTCCGCCGGCAGGGACAGACGCTCCTGCGCCTTTGCCCCGACAGCGTGGGCAGGCCCGCCGCGCTGGCCGAACTGCTCGCCGGGGAGGAAAAAACCATTTTTGTGGTTGGTGACGGCGCGCAGGTGTGCTATAATGAACTCGAGGATAAGCTGCCCGTCGAGCTGGCGCCGTCTCCCTGGAGGCTGGGCCGCGCGGCGGGGGTCGCGCTGGGCGCCCGTGTCATCTGGTCACAGGGCGGCGCGCAGGACGCATCCGCGCTGCGCCCGGCCTATCACCGGCTGAGTCAGGCCCAGCGGGAGCGGCAGGAAAAATTGAAGGAGGCAAAACACCAATGAGCATGATCGCACTGGGAGCAGACCACGGCGGCTACGAGCTGAAGGAAGCCGTCAAGAAACATCTGGATGAGATCGGGGTTCCCTACAAGGATTTCGGCTGTTTTTCCACCGAGAGCGTCGACTATCCCGACATGGCCGAGCCCGCCTGCCGGGCGGTCGTCGCGGGGGAGTGTGACAAGGCGCTGCTCTTCTGCGGCACCGGCGTCGGCATCAGCATCGCCGCGAACAAGATCCACGGCATCCGCGCCTGCTGCTGCAGCGACTATTTCAGCGCCAAGTACACCCGGATGCACAACGACGCCAACGCCCTCTGCCTCGGCGGACGGGTGGTCGGCGCAGGCCTTGCCATCGAGCTGGTGGACGTCTTTCTGAACACCGAGTACGAGGGCGGCCGCCACGCAAAACGGGTTGCCAAGATCGCCGCGCTCGAAGAGAAAGGCTAAGGCCGTCTTTGCTCTGCGCCCTGTCTGGCCCGGCGGCAGCGGCAGGCGCCCAGAGCAGATTCCAACCGCGCGCCGCCGGAGAATGGAGTGTCTGCTATGAAAGAGCCTATGATTCTCAATCACCCGCTGCTCCAGCACAAGGTCAGCCACCTGCGGGATGTCAACACCGGCACCAAGGAGTTCAAGGAACTGGTCAGCGAGATCGCGATGCTGATGTGCTATGAGGCGACGCGGGACCTGCCCACCGAGGAGGTGGAGATCACCACCCCCATCACCACCGACAAGTTCAAGGTGCTCGCCGGCCGCAAGCTGGCGGTGGTGCCGATCCTCCGCGCGGGCCTTGGCATGGTGGACGGGGTGCTGGCCCTGATCCCCGCCGCGAAGGTGGGCCACATCGGCCTCTACCGCGACCCGGCCAGTCTGGAGCCGGTCGAGTACTACTGCAAGCTGCCCGCCGACATCTCGGAGCGGGAGGTCATGGTGCTCGACCCGATGCTGGCCACCGGCGGCAGCGCGGTGGACGCGATCACCCAGATCAAGAAGCGGGGCGCAAAGAACATCAAGTTCCTCTGCATCATCGCCGCCCCCGAGGGGATCAAGCGGCTGCATGAGGCCCACCCCGACGTCGAGATCTACGCCGCCGCGCTGGACAAGTGCCTCAACGAGCACGGCTACATCGTGCCCGGACTCGGCGACGCGGGCGACCGGATCTTCGGCACCAAATAACGGGACAGAACGCAAGAGAGGGAGACCCGCGGGTCCCCCTCTCTTTTTCTTTTTGTTTATCCCTCTGCCCGCTTCCCGAAAAAGGCCAAAAAAGGCGGGGCGCACATGAACCGAACCAGTAAAAACGGACAATAGACAAAAGGCCCCCTAGTGTAGGAAAATAGAACTACATTAGGGGGTTTTGGTATGTCTGGGAAAAAAGGGATGAAAAAGTATCCGGAAGGGATACGGGA
>CALXIJ010000069.1 GCA_944388335.1 uncultured Pygmaiobacter sp. | reverse complement strand
TGGAAAGCACACGACGGTCAGGCCCCGGATGCCGATCTGTAATGCGGGATTCTCCGGATGTGTGCGGCGGATGAAATCCGCTGCGGGTTTCAAAAAAGCCCCCGCGTGGTCGCCGGACGAGAAAAGGGAGAAAATCATGATCTATTGTATGTCGGACGTCCATGGAGATTATGAAAAGTACCGCCTTATGCTTGAAAAGATCCGGCTTTCCGACGGGGATCTGCTGTATCTGCTGGGGGATGTGGTGGACCGCGGTCCGCATCCGGTTCGCATTTTGCTGGATATGATGCAGCGGCCAAACGTAAAGCCGCTTTTGGGCAATCACGAGTATATGGCGGTACTCTGCCTGCGCTTTTTGACAAGACAGGTCACAGAAGAATCGGTCTCGGCGCTTTGTGCCGAAAATTTTCAGGATCTTATAAACTGGCAGCGAGAGGGCGGCAGCTCAACCTTGCGGGAGTTCGGACAGCTCAGTGCGGAGCAGCGCAGTGCGGTGCTGGAGTACCTGATGGATTTTGAACTGTATGAAGAGATTCAGGTAAACGGTCAAGATTACCTGTTGGTACACGCGGGCCCGGCAAATTTTTCGCCGGATCGTCCGCTGGATTCGTATGGGCTGCATGAATTGATCTGGACCCGGCTGGACTACGGGAAAGTGTATTATGCGGATCGCTTTTTGGTGACCGGGCACACGCCGGTGGCGATGATCCCCGGCAATACAAAACAGGACTCCATCTATCGCGCGAACCGGCATATTTCCATCGACTGCGGCTGCATCTCAGGAGGACGGCTCGGTGCGATCTGCCTTGATACCGGCGAGGAGTTTTATGTGGGATAAGTCATCGCTTTTATCCCTTTTTAGATTCAAAAAGTTTGTCTAAAGAAAAAGGAAAGGCATTCAATGCCTTTCCTTTTTCTGCGTTTACGGCTCAGACAGATTGTATAAAGGGTATTCTGAATTCAATCGGCATCGCAGCGGCATAGACCGGAAAAAGATTGAGAGATCCCCGCCAAATCCCCGGCAATTACTCGACGGGTAAAAGAAAAGATACGGGAAAATCAGCCCTTTTCCGGCGCCATTTTCTTATGCCACACCGGCTGATGCCGGCAGTTGCTCAGAGAAGCTGCCGGACAGCTGCCGCGTAAAGGTCAGGATGGGAGAGGCTGAATTCGCCATGCCGATACCCCTGCAGCACCTGCAGCCGGGCATTCGGCATCAGCCGGCAAAGCTCTGCGGCAGAACGCCGCATAATGGGGGATTCCCGGCTGCCCACGGCAAAAAGGGTATCGGCATGGCAGCTTTTTAGCTCTGGGGCGGGGGAAAATCCGGTATTTGCCGCAAGCAGCGCCGCGAGACTGCTCTTGGAGATGCGGCAGCTGTCCTGATAATATGCGTCAAAGAGTTCGGACGGCAGGTGCAGCGCACGAAACTGCAGCTGTGCAAACCAGCGCTTTTGGATCAGCGGATAACTCACGGTGCAGGCAGGGCGGATCAGATGGTGGGTGAAAACCATCGGGCGGATCAGAGCACTCTCGATCAGAGCCGTGTCGCAGAGGTCAGCGCGCTGTGCCATGGCAGCCAGCGCCACCTGCGCGCCGAGGGATACGCCTCCTAAAAGGGAAAGGTGTCCACCGCAGACCTCGTCGATCGTTTCGATCAGATGCCCGGCGGCATTCTCTATTGTTGTAAAGGGAAAATCGCTCCCGCTATGCCCATCAAGAATGGGAAGAATGACTCTATACTGTGGTTCCAGCAGTTTTGCCACAGCGGCATAGTTCCACCAAGAGAGCCCGCCGCCATGCAGCAGAAGAATGGTGGGAACCTGATGCCCGGCGTGCGGGCCAAAGATCTTCATCTGCATATCGGCGCTCTCCTCCTTTCAAAATCTCAGGTAAAACCGCCTTTTACGGAAAAGTGAGCTGGAAACAATGGATCCGTTCCGGCAAAAGCGACATTGCTTTTTTCAGTATAATTGCAGGAAAAGAAAAAAGCAAATCAAACTTTTTGAAACAAGAGTGCCATCTGCAAATAATACACCCGCACATCTGACAGAGTGCAGGTGTGCGGGTATATTAATAAATTGAGAAAAAGGAAACAGCGCCTTGTGATCGACTAAATTATTGTTTCTTGCCAAAGGAGGTGCATCCGCCAATGACATCGCCCGTGCGGAGATATCCATAAGTTGGCATCTCGAACAGCACGGGTTTGAGAATGCGATAGTTGATCTTTCCCTCTGGACCAAGGATATGCTCTTCGGCAAAGGTGCGGTTGATCTTGCAGATATAGCTCTCAAATCCATCGGTCAGATAGATGTCATCAACCGCACATTCCATGACGATCGGCGCTTGTCCGATCATGGGTGCGCCAAAATCATCGATGACATAATCAAAGAGGGAGGATTTATCCTCCTTTGCACCGCTGACACAGCCGGCGCGGTCCGCCTTTGACAGCAGATTTTCATCTACAATATTGACAGAGAGCTTTCCTGTTTCGCGGATCCCCTGATTGGTGTAGTGAGAGCTGGCAAGACTGATCATAATCCGGTCATGGCCGATAATCCCGACATGGCCGGCCAAGAGCCAGTTGGGCTTTCCGTCAACCATGGCCCCAACTACCACGAGCGGGGTGGGGTACAGTGCCAATGTGTTTTTGATTTGCTTTTTCATAAAATCAGAGCCTCCAGAAATAACAGATAAATGATAGGTAGGGCGGTGGCTAAGAAGTCAAAACAGTGCATTTTATTGTTGCGTTTTTTTACCGCTTTTTTGCAGCAGTTTTCCGATGAAATGGGACAAAAAGATGCAGCCTCCGGCCATCGCCAGATAATCCAGATAGAAGACAATTTTGGATTCCCCAAAATCCAGAAAGACAAACTGCGTCCGTATCAGAAGGTAAAGCAGCAGATTTCTGCGCACAAAGGCGGATATGCCGTAGAGGGTAATTGCCGCTCCAATAAGAAAAAGTCCGGCGCTGCGTGCGCGGGATTTTGATCTGATTCCAAACACTCGTCTTCCCAAGGAGACGAGTAAACCCCAGTGAAGCCCGAGGTGAAGATTCATCAGGAGAAATCCCCAGTAGGAGGAGGCCATTCGTCCCAGTCGCTGGAATAGGGATCGGTCACACGGATGGAAAACAGATCTTCGCCGGTTTCCTGCTGGATCCATCCGGCCAGCTCCTGCACATTTCCGGGCGCAGTCACGCTGGGAGAAGCCACGGCGTCCACCTCTCCATCCAATACTGCGTTGTCGGCCCAAGAGAAGTAGGCAATCAGAATGTCAGAGCCCGTCTGCTCCTCGGAAGAGTTGTTCGCGCTGGTCTCAGCGGATGGCCCCTCTGCCGTTAAAGAACTGGAAGAATCAGTGGAATCTGAAACTGAACTCGGAGTAAAGGAACCGGCCACTTGGGACCCGCTCTCAGAATCCGTGCAGGCAACGAGGGAGAAGAGCAGTCCAGTTGCCCAAAAGAGGGAAAGCCATTTTTTCATGGGACACCTTCCTCTGCATAATTTCTGGTTTTCCAGAGTTAAAAATCTGTGAAATCCACAATTTCATTATAAAAAGAGAAAAATAAAATGTCTAATACTTATCATTTATATTTAATTATGCGTAAAACGTATGCAAAATTAAAATAGCGCCGAGCCGGAAAACCGGCTTGGCGCTATGGGGATACATGGTTATTTTTATATCTGTGCGCGCATCAGGTTGATTTGCTGGATAAAGAGGGAAGTGGCGGGGGAAAAGAGCTGATTTTTCTTCCATACCAAAACGCTGCGGGTGACCTTTTCCGGAAAGAGCGGGACAAATTTGAGGTTCGGACGGCTATGGACGGCCAACGCGCCATCCAGACAAAAAGCGCAGCCGAGCCCTTCCTCCACAAGGAGCACGGCATTGGAGAGGAGCGTATAACTCAGCGGGATGCGCAGGTCTTTTTCCTCCCGACCCAGCCAGTTGAGAATGTCCTGCCGGACCTTTTCCCGCAGAGGGAGGATCAGCGGATAGGGGATAATATCCTCCGGCACGATTTGTTCCTGCCCGGCCAGTGGGTGGTCACAGCGCATCAATACCCCCCATGTCTCTTTTTGCGGCAGGCGGAGATACTCATATTTTTGAACATCCACGGGTTCCAAAAGGAGACCGATATCAGCCAACCCCTTGTCCAAACGGTCTTTGATGTTGTCCGCCATCTCGTTATACAGATGAAATTGGACCAGAGGATAGCGCTCTGCAAAGCGGCAGATCAACTTTGCCAGAAGACGGCTGCCGATGGATTCGGTTGCCCCGATGGTGATCAGTCCGCTGACCATGTCGCTTTTTTCCGCAAATCGCTGTTCCAGATGATCGGCCAGTTCGACAATCTCCTCTGCGCGCTGGCGAAAAAAGAGCCCGTCGTCGGTGAGGGTCAGCCCTCTTTTCCCGCGCAGCACCAAGGTGGTGCCGAGTTCCCGCTCAAGATCCATCAACTGACGGCTGAGGGTGGGCTGGGTCACATGCAGAACCTCAGCGGCGCGGGTGATATTGCCCTCGTTTACCGTTGTCAGAAAATACCGCAGTGTGCGCAGTTCCATCTGAAAATCACCTCGCTGTCAATCTTGGCTCAAGAATATCATATTTAATGCGCAAAATGCAATCTTCAATCAGAATGATGCAGTCTGTGTATGGTTCTTGCAGCTTGCGGGGAAGGTGTCCGCCGCAAAGCAAAAAATGGCGACCGAGAGACCCGGCGCCATCTTTATCTGTGTAAAAAGCAGATCGATTTTTGGTGGGCAGCTCCTTTTTGCCCGCAAAATCAGCGGACACTAATCCATGCTTTTTGGCGTAACCAACCGCTCAAATTCATCGATCATTGACTGAAGCGTGATGCCCTCCATCGTCTGCTTGATCGAATCCTCAATCTTTTGATAGGGCCCCTGCAAAACACGGTGAATATTCTGTGCCACCGGACAGCTGCGGCCCTGACAGGGGTGGATTCCGATCAGCGAGGTCAGACCATCCGGCTCCATCGCAGCGTAAATCTGATACAGTGTGATCTTTGAGGGAGCAGCGCAGAGTTTGGCGCCGCCGGTCCCGCGCGGAATCTCGATGAGCCCTGCCTTTTTCAGCGCGCTCAAAATGTTGCGGATAATCACGGGATTGCTGCCGGTGCTCTGGGCGAGCAGATTGCTGGTTACTTTTGCTTTGCCCGATGCCTCATGGATAAAGATCAAGCAGTGTACCGCAATCGAACATTTCATGCTGATCTGCATAAGACCACCGCCTCTTTCCATTTAAAAATTAGTTGTAAATATTGACATTACAACAAAAGAATGATACCCTGTGCAAGATGTAATATTAATGATTACATCAATATTTTATCCGGATTTTCAAAAAAATGCAAGCAAATCTATAGGATGTTTAGCAGGAGAGAGGTCTTATGAAAGCAGTCCAGATACAGAGGTACGCAAAACAAATCAATGCCGTATTATGCGAGGTCCCCTTGCCGCAGATTGCAGATTCAGAGCTTTTGATCCGGGTAAAAGTGGCGACGGTCAACCCGCTGGAATTGTTGATCCTAACCGGCAGTATTCGGCTGATTCAGGACTATCCCATGCCGCTCACGCTGGGCAATGAGTGTTCCGGTGTGGTGGAAGAGGTAGCAAACCGGCAAAGGGATTTGCTGTGGGGGATCGGTTGTATGCGCGGCTTCCCCTGAATAAGATTGGAGCCTTTGCGGAATACGTGGCGGTGGATGCGCATGCGGTTGCAAAGATGCCGAGCGGATACTCATTTACAACGGCGGCGGCAATCCCGCTGACCGGTCTGACCGCTTATCAGGGAATTGTGGAGCAGCTCGAGGCGAAGCCGGGCCAGACGCTGTTGATTTTGGGAGGGTCGGGCAGCTTTGGGGAGATGGCGGTGCCGATCGCAAAGCATCTGGGGCTGCGGGTCATTGTCACAGGCAACAGCCGCGCCCGGGAGAGGTTTCTTGCAATGGGGGCAGAGCAGTACCTCGATTATCAGAAGGAAAACTATTGGCAGACTCTCTCCGGTATTGACCATGTGATTGACACGCTGGGGGCGTCGGAGTTTGATCGTGCGCTGTCGGTCCTAAAACCGGGCGGGCGGCTGCTGAGCCTGCGGACCGGCCCGAACCGGACGTTTGCCGAACAAAACAACTTTTCTCCCCTCAAGAAGGTCCTGTTTACATTGGCCGGTGCAAAATACGATGCGGCGGCGCGAAAGCAGAAAAAGGAATATCGCTTTTTATTCGTTCATGCGGATGGCGCACAGCTCAAAGAGGTCACCCGAATTGTAGAAGAGAACAAGATCATCCCCGCCATTGATCCGCACAGATTCTCCCTTGCACAGGCAGATGAGGCACTGCGGCTTGTGCAGCAGGGGCCGATCAACGGGAAGGTGCTCATCCGAATGGAGGGGTGCGAAGAGGAATAACGACTTGCGAGGAATTGAAGGTAAATCCGGGCGGTTTTCACAAATTCAGATCGGAAAATAGTATCGTGGGACGGCATAGGAGGCGGAAAGATGAAATTGTATGAGATCTGTTTTAGTCCGACCGGCGGGACCAAAAAGGCCGCGGATCTTCTGGCAAAAGCCCTGCAGGAGGATGCTGTTTGGGTCGATCTGGCCGACAGCAAAACGGACCCGTCTAAAATACAACTGACAGGTGAGGATATTGCGGTGATTGCAGTTCCCTGCTATGGCGGAAGGGCTCCTAAAACCGCGGTAGAACGAATTTGGGCCATTCAGGGCGGTGGGGCCGGTGCGGTTCTGGTCTGCGCCTATGGAAATCGCGCGTATGAGGACACGCTGGCGGAGTTGCAGGACACGGTGCAAAAAGCGGGATTTTCGGTGATTGCTGGAGTTGCGGTGATCGCTGAGCATTCGATTGTTCGAAGGTATGCTGCGGGCAGACCGAATGAAGAGGACGCGCGCCTGCTCACAGAGTTTGCAGCGCGCATCCGCGACAAGATTGCATCCGGAAAAAAGGATTGTCCAAAGATCCCCGGCAATCGCCCCTACAAAAAGGCGACGGAGATTGGCATTGTGCCCA
>CALXIJ010000068.1 GCA_944388335.1 uncultured Pygmaiobacter sp. | reverse complement strand
TTCTGGGAGCACGGCTCCGGCCCCTGCGGCCCCTGCAGCGAGATCTATTTCGACCGCGGCCCCGAGCACGGCTGCGGCAAGCCGGACTGCAAGGTCGGCTGTGACTGCGACCGCTACATGGAGGTCTGGAACCTTGTCTTCAGCCAGTTCGACTCCGACGGCAAGGGCACCTATACCCGCCTTGCCCGTCCCAACATCGACACCGGCATGGGTCTTGAGCGTTTGGCCTGCGTGATGCAGGGGGTGGATAACCTCTTCGAGGTCGACACCGTGCGCGCGATTCTGAACCACGTCGAGCGGATCACCGGCAAGAAGTACGGCGAGAACCACAAGACCGACGTCTCGATCCGGGTCATCACCGACCACATCCGCTCCACCGTCTTTATGGTCAGCGATGGCATCCTGCCCTCCAACGAGGGCCGCGGCTATGTGCTGCGCCGCCTGCTGCGCCGCGCCGCGCGCCACGGCCGGATGCTGGGCGTCACCCGCCCGTTCCTCGCCGAGCTCTGCGACACCGTCATCCATGAGAACGGCGGCGCTTACCCCGAGCTGAAGGAGCATGCCGAGTACATCAAGAAGGTCATCAGCGCCGAGGAGGAGCGGTTCTCCCGCACCATCGATCAGGGCCTGTCGATCCTCAACACCCTCATCGACAATGTCACCAAGGCGGCGCTGTCGGGCAAGGAGAAGATCCTGTCCGGTATCGAGGCCTTCAAGCTGCAGGACACCTTCGGCTTCCCGCTTGACCTGACCAAGGAGATCGCGGCGGAGGCCGGCATCGAGGTGGATGAGGACACCTTCCGTGAGGAGCTGCAGAAGCAGCGCGAAAAAGCGCGGGAAGACCGCAAGAAGAAGGATATCTCCGGCTGGTCCGAGGACCTGTTCGGTTCTCTCTCTGCGGAGCCGACCGAGTTTGTCGGCTACAATACCCTCGAGACCAGCGCGAAGGTGCTGGCGATCTCGGACGGCGAGGAGATGCTGGACGCCGTCTCCACCGACGACGGCCCCAAGGAGGGGATCCTCGTCGTGCTGGACAAGACCCCGTTCTATGCGGAAGCCGGCGGTCAGGTCGGCGATATGGGCTTCTTGACCGCGGACGGTCTGCGGCTGAAGGTCATTGACTGCAAGAAGACCCCCAAGGGCTTCTATGTCCACACCTGCACGCTGGAGAACGGGCTGCTGATGGTCGGCACCGAGCTGATCGCGTCGGTCAGCAAGCGGATCCGGATGGCTGTCGCCCGCAACCACACCGCGGCGCATCTGCTGCAGGCGGCGCTGCGTCAGGTCCTCGGCATGCATGTCCATCAGGCCGGTTCGTATGAGGACGCGCAGCGGGTGCGGTTTGACTTCACCCACTTTGGCGCGGTCACCCCGGAGGAGCTGCGCGAGGTGGAGAAGATCGTCAACGAGCGGATCTATGACGCGCTGCCGGTCGTGACAAAGGTCATGCCGATCAAGGAGGCCAAGGCGCTGGGCGCGATGGCCCTGTTCGGAGAGAAATACGGCGAAGAGGTGCGGGTCGTCGGGATCGAGGACTTCTCGACCGAGCTGTGCGGCGGCACCCATGTGTCCAACACCGCGATGATCGGCGGCTTCAAGATCCTGTCTGAGAGCAGCGCTGCGGCCGGCATCCGCCGGATCGAGGGCGTCACCGGCACCAACCTGCTGGCCCTGCTGGATCAGCGGACCGCCGAGCTGACCGAGATTGCGGATATGCTGAAGGTCGGCAACCCCTCGGATCTGCCGGTGCGGGTCGCCGCGATCAACGTGGAGCTGCGTGACCTGCGCAGCCAGCTGGAGAAGGCGAAGGCGGCTGCTGCGAACCAGAAGGCCGAGGGCCTGTTCCAGAGCGCGAAGGAGGTCGACGGCCTCAAGATCTTCACCGCCTACTTCGGTGGTACCGGCAACGACACGCTGCGGACCATGGCCGAGCGGATCCGCGATCAGGTGCCCACCGGGGTTGCGGTGCTCTGCGGCGAGAGCGAGGGCAAGACCAGCATGGCGGTCTCGGTTGGCCGCGAGGCGCTGGGCCGCGGGATCAAGGCCGGCGCGCTGGCAAAGCTGGCCTCGGCGATCACCGGCGGCAACGGCGGCGGCAAGCCGGACTTTGCGATGGCCGGCGTGCGGGATGCCACCAAGGTGGACGAGGCGCTCTCCGCAGTGCCCGAGCTGGTGCGCAGCCTGCTGAAATAAACTGGTTGATACAAGGTCCTCTGGACTTGAATTTGATTAGAAAGGAAGGGGAAGAAGCATGGAAGATTGTCTGTTCTGCAAGATTGCGGCGGGAGAAATTCCCTCCAACAAGCTGTTTGAGGACGATCAGATCCTCGCGTTCTACGACATTGACCCCCAAGCGCCGTTTCATTTTCTGGTAATCCCGAAAAAGCATTACCCGTCGGCTGCGGCGCTGACCGAGGCGGACGCACCGCTGCTGGGTCATATCTTCGCGGTGATCGCCGACCTGTGCGCGAAGAACGGCTGCGACAAGGGATACCGCGTTGTGACCAATGTCGGGGAGGACGGCGGCCAGAGCGTGCCCCATCTGCATTTTCACGTTCTGGCAAAGCGCAGCCTGAAGTGGCCTCCGGGCTGATCGGCGCAGCTGCCAGAGAGCTTTTTGCAATGCCCGCCTGTGCGGGATAGAATGAAGGAGTGTTGGATCATGGAAACAACCTATACGCTGAAGGTCGCCGGCCTGACCCGGGAACTGCCTATCTGCAAGGCGAGCGATAAGATGTCGATCGCGGCTTTCGTCATGTTCAACGACGTGGAACTCACCGTCGCCTGCGCGAAGGCCCTGCTGGAAAAGGTGCCCGAGTTTGACGTCATCGTGACCGCCGAGGCAAAGGGCATCCCTCTGGCCTATGAGATGGCTCGCCAGAGCGGCAAGCCCTATATCCCGGCGCGCAAGGGACCGAAGCTCTATATGTCCGAGCCGGTCATTGTCGAGGATAAGTCGATCACCACCGAGGCGCAGCAGCGTCTGGTCATCGACAAGAAGGATCTGGACAGCATGGATGGCAAGCGGATCCTGATCGTCGACGACGTCATCAGCACGGGCGGTTCCCTGCACGCGCTCGAGACGCTGGTCGGCCACAGCAAGGGCACGGTTGTCGGCCGCGCCGCTGTTCTGGCGGAGGGAGATGCCGCAAAGCGGACCGATATCATCTTCCTTGAAGAGCTGCCGCTCTTCTTTCACGACTAAGTGAGACGGCCGCTTGCACTGTTTGGGTTTGCTTGGTTGGCAACCCAGCTTTCGTGTACGCTTTTTATGATGGAACTGCCGCTCTGGGTGCTGCTCGCCCCGGCGGCAGTTTTTCTGCTCTTGTGTTTTCGCTTTGCCCGCAGACCGAAGGGCTTTCGGTTTGCCGCCGCGGTCCTCTGCGGCGCAGCGGCATCGGCATTGTGCTGGAATATGCTCTGGCAGGCGGTCTTCCTGCGCCCGACCCTCGGCCTTGCGGGCAGCAGCACTGACTGCCGTGTCGCGGTGCTGCGGATTGAGGAGCGAACCGACGAGGAGCATCTGCGCGCCGAGGTGCGGCTGCTGGAGGTCGGCGGCGGAAAGCTGGTCTTTCCGGTGCAGATTCTCCTCTCCGGGCTGCCGGAATCTGAGCCGGGGGATCTGCTCGAGGGGAAAATCAGCCTCTCGGCGGACGACCGCACCGGCATCAGCGACGGGGTGCCGCTGCGCGGCTATGCAGAAGAGGAGCTGGAAAAGGTCGGCCATTCATCGAACCCGCGCTACTTTTTCGCATCGCTCCAGCAGAAGCTGGGCCAGCGCCTTTACAGCAGATTCGAGCGGCAGATCGGCTCGGTGGCCGCGGCGGTCTGTGTGGGGGACAAAACACACCTGAGCTACCAGACGCAGGAGAACTACCGCGCGGCCGGGGTGTCCCACCTGCTGGTGGTCAGCGGTTTACATCTCGGGCTGGTCGTGCAGGCACTCGGTGCGCTGCTCCCGCGCCGCCGGATTCTGCGCGGGCTGCTGATGAGCGGGGCGGTGCTCTGTTTTATGGCGCTGACCGGGTTTACCGTCTCGGTCGTGCGCGCCGGAGTGATGGTGCTTCTCGGGATCATCGCGCCGGTCCTGAGCGAATCTGCCGATTCCCTGACCTCGCTCGGGGCGGCGGTGCTGCTGCTGACCGCCCTCAATCCGGCTGCGGCGGCGGATATCGGCTTGCTGCTCTCGGTCAGCTCGGTTCTGGGAATTCTGGCGGGCGGTGCGATTTATGCCGAATACCTCTCCCGCCGGGAGGCGCGCAAGCAGAAAAACGGCCGGCGGCAAAAGCTGCTTGGCTATCTGGTCACGCCGGTGTCTGCGACCCTCGCCACGATGCCGGTCCTGACCGCAATCGGCGGCGGGATCTCGATCTTTTCGGTCGCGGTCAATCTGATTGCCGTGCCGCTGACAACACCGGTGGTGATCTTGGGGCTGCTGATCGCCCTGATCGATGAGATCCCGCTGCTCTTGATTCCGGCGCGGGCCTGCGGCCTTTGCTGTGGACTGCTGATCCGCTTTTTAAATGGATTGACCGGCTGGATTGCAGGCCTGCCGTTCGGGCTGGTCTATCTGCGCGGCGGCTATGCGCTGGCGGTGGTCCTCTGCGCGCTGTCGCTGCTCTGGATCCTGACACAGCTGAGAACCGCGCGGCTGCGCAGGATCTTGCTCACCGGCGGCACGGCGCTGCTTCTGATGGCGGTCGCACTCGGCGCCCTGCTCGGCCGGGGCACCGTGCAGGTCGCCGCCGTGGGCTACACCCAGCAGCCGGCGCTGGTCATCACGCGGGGAGACCGGGCCGCCGTCCTCTGGCGGGGCGGCAGCATCAACCAGAACGCGGTGGAGCGGTATCTGAAGACCCATGGGATCCGCCGGCTCGAGCTGGTGGTCAACTGCAGCGACAGCGATGCGCGGTATCTGTGGGAGGAATATCCGCAGCAGCAGTATCTCGAGGTAGGGGATGTCGTCCTCGGGGAGCAGGTCGTCCTGTTAGACGCACTGCGCCTGACCATCTCCCGCCAGCCGGACGGCGTGCTCTACTGGATGGAATCTCCCGGTGCGACGCTGCTCTGTGCGACCGGCAAGACCGATCTTACCGGTCAGCCGCAGCCGGACTTCTTTTTCTCCGGGACCCAGATGCCGCAGGGGCTTGCGGCGGAGCGGGTTCTGGTCAGCGGAAGCGAGGCGGATTGGGTGGAGCGATGCACCCTCCCGCTGCTGCGGGGCGATGAGCCGACCGTCTGGCTGCGGCCGTCGGCGGGGACAACGAAACTTTTGGGGGTGGAATAGATGGCGGCTGTGGATCTTGCGGGACTGAACCGGTCGATCTCGGCGGGGGAGAAGGCGCAGACCTATCTGCTGTACTCACCGGATGAATATCTGCTCGACAGTTTTGCGCGGCGGCTCTCTGGACTGCTGCTCGAGGAGGGGGAGGAGCCGACCGTCCTGCCCGGACCGGTGCCGGATATCGGGCAGGCGGTGGCGGCAGCGGGCGCCATCTCGCTGTTTGGCACCAAGAGGCTGGTCTATCTCAGCCGGATCGAGCCGACGGCGATGCGGGCGGATGACATCAAGCTGCTGGCGGAGCTGATGCAGGAGGCGGAGAACGCGACCTTGCTCTTGACCATGATCGTGAAGGAGCCGGAATACAAGAAAAAGGGCGCCGGGCTGACGGTGCCTGCCGCCGCAAAACCGCTGCTTGCCGCCGCCGAAAAGGTGGGGATCGCCGCCGCGCTGGAAAAGCCGAACGAGGCCTCTGCCGTACGGTTTGTAAACCGGCGGGCAGAGGAGATCGGCGCCTCCTTTGCGCCCGGCGCGGCGGAGGAGCTGGTGCGCCGCTGCGGGATTGATCTCTTTTTGCTCTCTGCTGAGACCGAAAAGCTGGCCGCTGCCTGCGGGTACGACCGGATCGACGGGCAGCTGGTCAGCCGGATGTCGGTGCGCAACATCGAGGCGGATGTCTTTGAGATGATCCGCGCGCTGCTGACCGGCAAGGGGAGAGAGGCGTTCCGCCGGCTCAACGAGCTGATCTATCTCCAGAACGACCCCATCTCCATCGCCGCGGCGATGAACGGCAGCTTTGTGGATATGGTGCGGGTGCGCGCCGCTGCGGCGCAGGGCATCGGATACCAGCAGGCCTTCAAGACGATGAAGAACAAGGGCAGCGATTATCGCTACAAAAAGAGCCTCGAGACGGCGCGCCCCTTTTCGGATGCGCAGCTCGCGGGGTTCCTCGTCGTTCTTGACCGGCTGGATCGCCGGCTGAAGGGCGGCAGCACGGTGGATAAGAGCACCCTGCTGCAGATGGCGCTGGGAGAACTTCTGCTGGTGGGAAGGGGAGAGATGCAGTATGCGGATTCGTGAACTATTGATTGTCGAGGGCAAGTATGACGCGGCAAAGCTCTCCAGCCTCGTCGACGGGCTGATCCTGACCACCAACGGCTTTTCGATCTACCGCGACCCCGAAAAGCGTGCCCTGATCCGGGAGATGGGTAAAAAGCGGGGGATCATCATCCTCACCGACTCGGACGCCGCGGGCTTTCAGCTGCGGCATTACATCCAGAATTTCGCGAAGGGCGCGTCGATCAAGAACGCCTATATCCCGGCCGTTGAGGGCAAGGAGAAGCGGAAGGATAAGCCCTCAAAGGAGGGCACCCTCGGGGTGGAGGGGCTGCCCGCCGAGGTACTCCTGAACGCGCTGCGCCGTGCGGGGGCGACCGAGGAGCAGCCCCGCACCGGCAGACGGCTGAGCTATACCGATCTCTACCGACTCGGCATCTCGGGAACCCCGGGCAGCGCCGAGCGGCGCAGGGAACTGCTCTCTCTGATCGGGCTGCCGCTGCGGCTCTCAAAGAAGGCGCTGCTCGAGACGCTCGACGCCGGTTATACCTACGAGGAGCTCGAGGCGATCTGTGCGCAAAAGCCGGTGCTGCTGTGGGATTTCCACGGGACGCTGACCCTGCCCGCGGACGATTGGTTTGACGCGCTTTGGGAATACCTGCCGCAGGAGAAGATGCCAAGGGAGGCGCTGCGCGAGCGGTTCCACCACGTCTGTATGCCCTGGTGGACGATGCCGGGGCAGCACACCCCCACCGGGCAGGACTGGTGGCAATATGTCAAGGACGGCTTTACCCGGCTGCTGAACGACTGCGGCTATTCCCCCGCAGAGGTGGCGAGAGCGGTGGGCAAGCTGCGGGAGACGGTGAGCGACCCCGCGCGGCATCAGCTCTACCCGGACGCGATCTCCACTCTGGCCGAGCTGCAGCGGCGGGGATACCGCCATGTGCTGGTCTCGAACAACTTCCCCGAGCTCTGGCAGGTGGCCGAGGCGCTGGGGCTCGCGCCCTATTTCAGCGCGCACATTGTCTCCGCACAGGTCGGCTGGGACAAGCCGAGCCCTGAGATCTTCCGCCTTGCGCTTGAGGCTGCGGGAAATCCCAAACAGGCGATCATGATCGGGGATAACCCGGTCGATGATGTCGAGGGGGCGCGGGGCGCCGGCCTGCGCGCAATCCTCGTCCATGCCAGAAAGGAAACCCCGCTGGCGGAGGCCAGCTGCAAGACGCTGACTGAGCTGTTGGAACTGCTGAGGTGATCGGGATGACAGAGGAACAAAAGAGAGAGGAATGCGCCTTTTGCTGCCCAATCTGCGGCAGAACGCTGCGGAGGGAGGGCAGGTCTTTGCGCTGCGAGGCAAATCACAGCTTTGACATCGCCGCACAGGGATATGTGCATCTGCTGCCGGCGAACAAAAAGCACTCGGCACTGCCGGGAGACGACAAGCAGATGGTCGCCGCCCGCCGGGACTTTCTGGAGGCGGGCTGGTATCAGCCCTTCAGCGACCGGCTCAACCAACTCGTCACCGATTTCCTCCGGCCGGAAGACCGGCCGCTGCTGCTCGATGCGGGCTGCGGCGAGGGGTATTATACCGGGCGGCTCGCCGCGGCGCTCGACCCGCGGGTGAGAATCGCCGCTTTTGACATCTCCAAGAGCGCGGTGCAGGCGGCGGCAAAGCGGTATCCGCGGGTCTCGTTTGCGGTGGCAAGCGCGTTTTCGATCCCGGTGGCGGACGGGGCGGTGGACTGCCTCGTCAATGTCTTTGCGCCGATGGCCCAGCGGGAGTTTTTGCGGGTGCTGCGCCGCGGCGGCAGGATGATCTATGCGGTGCCGGGGGCGCGGCATCTGTTTGGGCTCAAGCAGGTGCTCTACGAAAAGCCCTATGAGAACCCGGTGCGGGATGTGGAATACCCCGGGTTCCGGTTTCTCGAGCGGGTGCCGGTCCGCGCCGATTGCAGCCTCTCATCGGCAAAGGAGATTCGCGCGCTCTTCGCGATGACCCCCTATTACTGGAAGACGCCGCGGGAGGGCGCGCAGCGGCTCTTTGCGCTGGAACGGCTTGAGACCGAGATCGCGTTTGATTTTTTGGTCTATGAAAAGATCTGAGCGGAAGCTGAAAGAACACGCTGCCGCAAAGGAGAAAAGAGCGCGGCAGGACAAAAGGAAGAGCAAAAGAAAAAAGGAACGGCGCTTTACTGTGCAGGAGAGTAAAGCGCCGTTCCTTTTTTAGAGCAAAATCGGGAGAGCGTTTTTTATTCGGAACGCTCTTTGAAAAATAGATCCATGTCTTCCTCGACGGTACCGATGCCGGCAATCTTGAACTTTTCGACGAGGACCTTGGTCACATTGGGACTGAGAAAAGCCGGCAGTGTGGGACCAAGATGGATGTTCTTAATCCCAAGTGAGAGCAGAGCAAGCAGGACGATGACCGCTTTCTGCTCATACCAAGCAATGTTATAGACGATGGGGAGGTCGTTGACATCCTCCAGCCCAAAGATCTCCTTGAACTTTAGTGCGATTACCGCCAGCGAGTAAGAATCATTGCACTGGCCGGCGTCCAGCACACGCGGAATTCCATTGATCTCTCCCAGCGAGAGTTTGTTATACCGGTATTTCGCGCAGCCGGCGGTGAGGATGACCACGTCTTTCGGCAGAGCTTTGGCAAATTCGGTGTAGTACTCTCGGCTCTTGGCGCGACCATCGCATCCGCCCATCACGACAAACTTCTTGATGGCACCGCTCTTGACCGCATCGACAATCTTGTCGGCGAGTGCAAAGACCTGTGCATGGGCGAATCCGCAGATGATCTCTCCCGACTCGATCTCCTCGGGCGGGGGGCATCGTTTGGCGTGTTCGATGATGACCGAAAAATCCTTGCGCTGTCCGATTTCACCGGGGATATATTTGCAGCCGGGATAACCGGTTGTTCCGGTGGTATACAGCCGATCCTTGTAGCTGTCTTTCGGGGGGACGATGCAGTTGGTGGTCATCAGAATCGGCCCGCGAAAGGCCTCAAACTCCTCCCGCTGTTTCCACCAGGCACTGCCGTAGTTTCCCACAAAGTTGGGATATTTTTTAAAAGCGGGATAGGAATGAGCAGGCAGCATCTCGGAATGGGTGTATACATCGACACCGGTGCCCTGCGTCTGTTCCAGCAGCATTTCGAGATCCCGCAGATCATGACCGGACACCAAGATTCCCGGATTCTTGCCCACGCCGATCTTTACTCTGGTGATTTCCGGATTGCCGTAGGCGGAGGTGTTGGCTCTGTCCAACAAGGCCATAGAGGCGACCCCAAACTTTCCGGTTTCCAGTGTCAGCGCCACCAAATCCTCCACGCTGAGGCTGTCGTCCAGTGTGGCGGCCAGCGCGCGCTGCAGAAAAGCATCCAGCTCCTCATCGTCTTCCAGCAGGGTGTTGGCATGCTTGGAATAGGCAGAGAGCCCTTTCAGCCCATAGGTGATCAGTTCCCGCAGCGACCGGATGTCCTCGTTTGCGGTGGACAGCACCCCGACAGACCTTGCTTTTTCCTCCCAGTCACCGGATCCATCCCACAAAGCAGCCTGAGGCAGGCCTTCCGTACTGCTCAGCCGGGAGAGCAAGCCCTTTTTGGCATCAAGGGTCAAGCGGATGCGGGACCGAATGCTCTCCCTATCAAAATTTGCGTTGGTGATCGTGGTAAAGAGGTTGAAGGTGACGAGATGGTTGATCTCGGCAGAGATGCTTTTTCCCTCCTTGCGCAGGGCGGTGGTTACAGCCGAAAGTCCCTTGCTCACATAGATCAATAGATCCTGCATGGCGGCGACATCCGGCTGTTTGCCGCAGACTCCAACGACGGTGCATCCCTTGCAACCGACGGTTTCCTGACATTGGTAGCAAAACATTTGATTTTCCACGCGCATGCTCCTCTCTCCTGTTTTGCATTTATCCTTCTCTTTTTAGAGCGATTTTAAACTCTGCAGGCGGAGATTTTGCATTTTGGGTCAGAAAACAGGCCGGAGAAATACAGATTTGCGGCTTTCTCGGCCGGGAAAATGAGACAACGTTGAACTTCGTGCTGTCCTCAAAAAACGACGACCAGCAGCATCTTGAAGGGCTCCTCGCCGTACACGGCATGAGGATGGCCGGCGGGCATGACGATGGATTCCCCCTCATGCAGCAGATAGTCGGTGCCGTCGATGGTGATCTTGCCCACCCCATCCAGACAGGTGACAAAGGCGTCCCCGCCGGAAGCATGGGTGCTGATCTCCTCCCCCTTGGCGAAAGAGAAGAGGGTGATGCTCAGCGCGTCGTTCTGCGCCAGCGTCTTACTGACGACCTGCCCCTCCTGATAGGAGATCTGATCCTTTAGGACCAGAACCTCGGATTTGCTGATATTTTTCATCTTTGCGCTCATAAAAAAGCCTCCTTTGTTTTTAGTGTGATGCAGTTTTTGACGATTGATGCACCCCGAACAGGGTCTCGCAGAGCTGGATGCCGGTCCGGGTCTTGAAGATGCGGTCCAAGGTGGTCACAACGCCCTCTTTCGGGGTCTGACGCTCATGCAGGTTGACCAGAAAATCCGCCTCAACCAGAATCTGATAGTCGATGCCGTCGATGTTGTCATAGGTGTGATGATGCCCCACCAGATAGCAGATCCGCTCGATATCCTCCTCTGGAAGGTCAAAGGCGCAGAGCAGCTGCCGCGCATAGGCCGGTCCCTCTTTTTCCTGCAGTTCGCCGTTGCAGTAGCCGTATTTTTCGGTGCTGGGCCCGATGCCGATGTCGTGGACAAGGGCGGTGCATTCCAGAACAAATTGGGTGTGTGGGTCCAGATGCTCCCCCCGGCCGATCAGCTGGGCAAAGCGGTGTACCTTGATAAAGTGCTGGATGCGCTCCGCACTGCCCGCGTCAAACGCAATCATCTTCAGCGTAATTGCATCTATTTTGTCCATTTTGTCCTTCCTCCCTCTATCGTTCAAAATCTACCTCTCTATTTTACTACGCGAGTCAAAATATGGATGTTGGAATTCCAACAGATCGAAAAAAGCGACAAAAAGGGCTTTCTCAGCGCGCTGAGAAAGCCCTTTCGCCGTCAGGATTCTGCCGAATAGAATTCCATCGCCACGCCGCTGTCCCGAATCAGCAGGTCGGCGGGCATTTTTTGCAGCAGCAGGCAGAGGTAGAGATCGCCCGCGGCACCGGAGAGATTTTGGATCTGGAGCAGATAGAAAAACCAAAAGAGGGAGGAGGGAAGCAGAGCGCAGAGCAAAAGCAGCACCGCGCCCAGCAGCACGACGGGGGCGAGGGAGATGACAAGATAGCTCTTTCGGTCAAAGAAGGCGTCGCTCCCGGCATAGGCGTAGAGGCCGTTGAAGCCATAGCGGGGACGCAGGCCGCTGTAATGCCGCATAAAGATGCCGTGAATCAGCTCATGAAGGATGATATAGAGCACAAGGCCGCCCAATAAGAGAAAGAACCAAAGGAGAAAGGATGGCATCGAGCGGATGGAAAAACGAAACGGGTGCAGCCGCAGCCCCAAAAGAAGCAGCAGCAGTGCGATCACAATGGCGCCGAGATTGACAATCAGCATACTGCGGCGATCCTGCAGCAGATCGACCCCGCCGATGCGGCGGTAGCCGGAGGGAAGAACGGTATAATTCACGGGAAACCTCCATTACTTTAAACGGTGATCGAAAATTTGAGAATAGAACCAGGGACGCGGAGCGGTGAGGCACAGGCCGGAGAGCGGCTGTAATGCGTCCGCTTCAAACTGCGGCAGGCGGAGCCGCCAGGCGCAGAGCAGCTGGTACTTTGCGCGCAGCGCGCGGTTTGCGGCCTGATTGCCGTATTTTGAATCCCCGACCAGCGGGCAGCCGATACTGGCGAGGTGAGCGCGGATCTGGTGGGTGCGCCCGGTGACAAGATCCACCTCGAGCAGGGCGAGCCGGCCGCTCTTTGCAAGGGTGCGATACCCCGTGACAATCTGACGCGCGCCGGGCTGGGGACGGTCGATTACCCGGACGACCCCGCGGCGGGCGTCCTTGATGAGATAGCCCCGCAGCGTTCCCTGCGGCGGGGTGGGCCAGCCGAAGGTGACGCAGAGATAGGTCTTTTTGAGCCGGTGCTGTTCGATGGCTTCCCGCATTGCGTCGCGGCAGAGCGGGGTTTTAGCGATCAGGACAAGCCCGCTGGTCCCGGTGTCCAGCCGGTGACAAAGGCAGGGGGTGAAACCGGCGGAAGGGGCGTACTCTCCCTTTTGATAGAGGTAGCGCAGCGCCCGGTTGATGAGGGTATCGGGCAGGTTTTCCTCCGATAAGACCGGCAGGCCGGCGGGCTTGTCCGCGACCAAAAGCTGGTCATCCTCATACGCGACGGCGAGCTCGCTGCGCGCCCGCAGAAAAAGCGGCCCGTCGACGGCGCCCAGCAGCTCATCCGGCAGGTAGAGGGCGAGCAGGTCTCCGTTCGCGACCTTCTGCGTTCCCTTGCAGTGTACGCCGTTGCAGCGGATCTTTTTCTCCTTGGCAAACCGGTAGACCATGCCGGAGGTCAAATGGGGATAGACGGTGGGCAGATAATCCGCCAGACGGCGGGGGGTAGACAGTGCGACCCGGTGTTCCTGCAAACTGTATCACCTCAAAGCGATTGGTTTTTATCTAGCCCAGTATAACATAGCGTCAGGGAAAGTCAAAGGGCGAGGAAAGGTGAGTGGGAAATATGGCGCAAAGGAAAAGCAAAGTGTATGAATAACGAGGACAAAAATTTGCCCGCCGGACGAAAGCAACCGGCGGGCAAATCGGATAAAGGGTGTAAGGGCGGGGAGCAGCGGCGTGTGCCGCAGAGAAACGGGGTCAGCTGCAGCTGCTGGTGCTGGTCTGCGCGCAGGCGTGGGTATGGTGGCTGTGGCAGGCAAGGGCGCAGATGATCCACCAGACCAGTGCGACCATCATCGCGACAAAGAAGCCGAATGCCAGCGCGAAGAGGATGGCGTTGAGGACATTCACCGAGCTGCCGGCGGCAGAGGAGATCCCGCGTGCGAGCAGCAGCAGCGAGAAGAGGATCGTGCCCGCTGCGGTGATCGGCACCGCCCGCACACAGGAATTCGCGCAGCCGGTGTGGCCGCAGCAACAAAACAAGACAGCCATCAGCCCGGCAAACAGAAGAACGACGGCGGCGACGGCCAGCATGGCGATCACCGCGTAAAGCAGGTCGGGCAGCGATACAAAGGCGTACAGCAGACCGCCGGCTGCCGCGGCCAGAACGCCGATGATGGCGGTGACGCAGATGCAGGCGCCCGAGCGACAATTCGAATGGTACATAGCTTCCTCCTGAAAAAGTTGGATTTGACAGGGGATCCTGTCACCCACACGATATGCGGCATCGGCGGCAACGGTGCCTGTGCGGTTTGACTTTTTCGGGCTAATCATGTAATATAGTAAACGCTGTAAGCCGCTATGGTGGAATTGGCAGACACAAGGGACTTAAAATCCCTCGGAAGAAATTCCGTACCGGTTCGACCCCGGTTAGCGGCACCACGTCGGAGCAAAGTCCGCTTTGTTCCGACGTCTTTTTATGTCAATAGCAAAAAAGACGTCATCCGCCCGCTCCCTTGCTCCTCCTCTCCAAATCACAACCGCCTGCGCTGGGTTGTGATTTGGTTTTGGGTGCAGACCCGGGGACCGGAGCATCTATATTGTTGCGATGTTCCACTCAACAGAGCTGCCCTTGAACAACAGTTGGCACAGTTTGCATTGCAGATGCTCAAGAAAGATAGGTAAAGCGGGGAACAAGTTTGCCGTCCGCCTCTACCATTTCCTCCCACATGGAAGCAGGACGAACCCAGAGCTTTCCTTCCCCATAAAGCGGGCGATAGAGGACCATGAGTTCCAGAGTTTCAGAATGGGTGGCAAAGTCTAAAACCTCGTATTCCTTTCCTTTGAAGTGGCGGTATCTTCCTCGTTTAATCATAGACATTCCTCCGTACTTTTATGAGTGCAAGCTTGTCCTCTCGATTATACCGTGTCGCCCTCGTTTTTTTCCACCATAAGACCTCAAGACCGCAGGGGATCATCCTTGTCGGCAAAAGTACTGTGCCTTGTCCTTGCGGAGAATGAGAAAAACTAAATTTTGCAGCTGCTTTTTTGGGCATCTTTATTCCG
>CALXIJ010000067.1 GCA_944388335.1 uncultured Pygmaiobacter sp. | reverse complement strand
CCTTGATCTGGGCGCCCTGAACACTCCGCAGCTCTCCCCGCCGTACCGGCGCTGCCGCCGCAGGCGTCGGATTTTTTGCCATCAGCTGCGCTTCGACCCGCTCCGGATCCGGACGGTCGGTGCAGGTCAAAACCACCTGCGGGCGCACACCGGTCGACTTGAGAATGTGCAGCGCCAGCTTTTCCGCAAAGCCAATCTCATTGAGCAGATGGTCCCCATGCCGCACATCGACGGTCACCGTCTGCCCGTCGATTGTCACACGGGCCCCCTGCAGAAACCCGTTGATGGGCAGCCCAGCCTGTTTCAGCTCCTCCGCAAGAGCCAACACCGTGTCGCCGTCCATCTGGTCATAATGCAGCGCGTTGCGCACCGAGACCGAAAACCCTTCGAACCGGCCGGATAACAGCTGCTCCAGCCGATGGCATTCCTCTGCCAAGAAGAGCTCCTCCGCCCGCAGGGTCAGATAAACGGCGTTCTGCGCGCGATCCACCACAGCGGCTTCCACCCGCGCACGATCCATCTTTTCCCCGATCTGTCCGGTCAGTTCCGGCCAGAGTTTTGCGACCAACGGCTCCAAACTGCGTTCCCCTTTTCCAGAATGATTTCTTTTGTGTCAAGGCTCCGCGCAGCCGTTTTTGACAGATCCGGCACTCAGAGCTTTTCGATCTCCTCCAGCAGTTGTCCCACAATATCCCCGCGCAGGGTGCGGATCTGCTGCCCCTTGATAAAGAGCACGGCGCTATCGATACCGCCGGCAATTCCGATATCCGCCTCTCTCGCCTCGCCCGGTCCGTTGACAACACAACCCATGACCGCGACTTTGATCGGCTTCTTACAGCCGGCAAGGCGCTGCTCGACCTCCTGCGCAATCTGGGCGACCTTAATATTGGTTCTCCCACAGGTGGGGCAGCTGATTACCTCCGGCCCCGGCACGGAATAGCCGGCCGCACGCAGGATGTCAAAGCCGGCTTGTACCTCTTTTTCCGGCTCATCAGTGAGAGAGACACGCAGCGTGTCCCCGATCCCGTCGAGCAAAAGGCCGCCGATTCCCATAGCGGATTTGATTAATCCCATCCGATAGGTCCCCGCCTCGGTCACGCCAATATGCAGCGGATAGTCGCACTGCTCCGCCAGCAGACGGTAGGCTGCGATGACGGTGGGAACATGGCTGGATTTGATGCTGATGACAATATCATCAAAGTCGTGCCGCTCCAGTATCCGCACATGGCGCATTGCACTCTCACAGAGGGCCTCCGGCGTCGGGCTGCCATATTTTTCGAGCAGATCCTTTTCCAGACTGCCCGCATTGACCCCGATGCGGATCGGCAGACCGCGCTGGCGGCATTCCTTTACCACCGCGGCAACCCGATCGTCGCCGCCGATGTTGCCCGGATTGATTCGGATCTTATCCGCACCCGCCTGCGCTGCGGCAATGGCCGCGCGATAGTCAAAATGGATATCCGCTACCAGCGGGATGGAAACTGCCTCCTTGATTGCAGTGACCACCGCCGCGTCCTGCGGCGTGGGGACTGTGACCCGAATAATCTGGCAGCCGGCCGCTTCCAGTCGCTTTGCCTGCGCCACATTGCCTGCAATGTCCCGCACCGGGACATTCAGCATACTCTGCACCGCAATCGGATGATTGCCGCCGATGGTCAGTGAACCGACCCGCACCTCTTTGCGAAGTTTTCTCATCCTGTATCTTTCCTTTCCCTCGCTGCGGATGACTATCCGACGATCAGCCGCGCGATATCATTATAGGTGACAAAGAGCATCAGCAGCATCAGCGCTGCGAAACCCGCAAGATTGATGACGATCTCATATTTTTCCGGCAGAGCTTTACGGCGAATCCCCTCGACCAGAAGCAAAAACAGCTTTCCGCCGTCGAGCGCCGGGAATGGGATCAGATTGAAGATTCCGAGATTGATGGTAATCACGGCAAGGATCAGCAGAATTGGCTCCCATCCAATCGAGGCCGCCTCGCTGATAACCGTGACGATGCCGACCGGGCCGGAGAGGTTATTGATTGCGACCCGCCCCGTCACCAGATCGATCAGGCTGAGGAAGATCATCCGGGAGAGTGAGCAGGTCCAGAGTCCCGCCTCTTTGACGACATTGAAGAAGGTCTTTTCAATCGGCAGCACCTTGAAATCAATAATGAGACTCGTGCCCTCCTCTGTCTCCTGCGTGGTAAAGACAACATCCTCCAGCAGTACCTTTTTGCCGTCGCGCAGGACGGTCAGATCTGCGGTGCCGTTCTGGGTGCGCACCAGCTCATAGATCACGTCATCGGCAATAAAGCAGCGCCTCCCGTTGACCGCGAGAATCTCGTCTCCCACCTGCAGACCGCTGGCCTGTGTCGAGGCATTCTCGGAAAAGACGCTGACGGTCCGGCTGGTGATCGCGGATTGACGGCAAACCAAAATAACCAGCACCAGAAAACCCAAGATCATATTCATCACAGCGCCGGCCGCCACGACCAAAAATCGCTTCCAGACCTTTGCCTTGCTGAAGGAATGCTCGTCGTCTGATTCTTCGTCCTCGCCTTCCATACTGACAAAGCCGCCGATCGGCAGCAGCCGCAGTGCATAGGTGGTATCTCCCTTTTCGAACCGCAGCAGCGCCGGGCCCATGCCCAGAGAAAATTCGTTCACCTTAATACCGCAGAGCTTTGCCGTTACAAAATGCCCCAGCTCATGAATAAAGATAACCGACCCAAACACCAAAATCGACGCCAAAATCGTAATGAATAAAGACATAGCTTCTCCTTAAAACGAGTTCGGCATAAAACCTCAGCAAAGGATCCCTTATGTCCCCGCTTTCAATCTCATGCCGAACCATGAATTTTGCCGCAGATCAACAGGTCAATTCCTCTACCATCCGCCGCGCCTGTGCATCGCATTCGAAAACATCCTCGACCGAATACGCACCGCGTGCATCGGCAAACCGCTCAACCGCAGCTTCGGCCATCCTTCCAATATCAAGGAAACCGATCTTCCCCGCGAGGAAAAGAGCAACAGCCTTCTCGTTCGCGCCGTTGACCGCCGTCGGAACCAGACCGCCCAACGCGATGGCCTGTTTTGCCGCCGCAAGGCAGCGGAAGGTCTTTTCATCCGCGACATCAAAGGTCAGTGTGCCCAATGTCGTGAAATCCAATTCCGGCGCAGGTCCCGCAACGCGGTCAGGCCAGGTCAGCGCGTATTGGATCGGAATTCGCATATCCGGTACCCCGAGCTGTGCAAGGACAGAGTGATCTGCAAACTGCACCATCGAGTGGATGATGCTCTGCCGCTGCACCACAATCTGCACCTTCTCGGGAGGAAGGCCAAAGAGCCAGACCGCCTCGATCAGCTCGAGCCCCTTGTTCATCAGCGTTGCGCTGTCAATGGTGATCTTGCTGCCCATGCTCCAGTTGGGGTGATGCAGCGCATCGGCAGCAGTCACATTGGCCAGCTCCTCCTTTGTTTTGCCAAAGAAGGGGCCGCCGGACGCCGTGAGCAGGATTTTTGTCAGCCGTTTTGCCGAGTGGGGATCCTGCAGGCACTGGAAAATCGCCGAGTGCTCACTGTCTACCGGAAGCAGGTGTACCCCTTTGCGGCGCACCGCCTCGGTCACCAGAGCGCCGCCGGTGACAAGGCTTTCTTTGTTGGCCAATGCCAGATCTTTGCCGCTCTCAATGGCGGCAAGGGTGGGTGCGAGCCCGGCAATACCAACCACCGCATTGAGCAGAATATCCGCCCCCGGCATCGCCGTGAGCTCAGCGAGTCCCTTTGCGCCCTCAAGGAGCACTGGGGGATGGGAGAACCCTTCCAGCTCACTTTTTACCCGCTGCGCCGCAGCGGGATCGACAACCGCCACTGCCTTGGGGGAGAACTCTTTGATCTGCCGCAGCAGCAGGTCGGCATTGCGGTTTGCCGCAAGTCCGAACACCTCATAACCCTGCGCCCGGATTACATCAAGGCTCTGGGTGCCGATGGAACCGGTCGATCCCAGCAGTGTAATGCGTTTGGTCATATCGCTCAAACTCCTTTTTATCGGGAAATAAAGGGCATCCATCGGGAGATCAGCGAGACGAACGGCATCACTAACAATACGCTGTCAAACCTGTCCAGTATGCCGCCATGCCCCGGAAAGATCGATCCATAATCCTTGATGCCGCATTGCCGCTTGATCGCCGAGGTAAACAGATCCCCCATAATGCCGAGCACGCTGGCCACTGCGCCCACCCCGCAGACAGTCAGATAGCAGCCCGCATTCACGCTTGCCGCCCCCGGTTCGAGATATCCCAGCACGATGGAATAGATCCAGGTGAAGAGGCATCCAAGCAGAACGCTGCCGAAAATACCGCCGACGGCTCCCTCAATCGTCTTGTTGGGGCTGACCTTCGGTGCCAGCTTATGTTTGCCGAATTTCATGCCGGTAAAATAGGCAGCACTGTCCCCGCCCCATGCAAAACCAAATCCGAGAAGAATGAGGTAGAGCGAGTCATAGCCATAGCTCTCAAAGGGCAGCAGCACCTTAAAGGTGATGATAGAATAGAATCCAAACAACACGATGCCGCAGAACAGCACGACCTCGCTGACCTGCGCAAAGGTGAGTTCCTTGAACTCAAAGACCACACAGAGCACCAGATAGAGGATAAAGAGGAAGAAGATCAGCGGCATAAAGCTGCGGATTGTGCCGTGGTCGCTGAGAAAGACAATGAGTGCCATCGGGACAACCGCGAGATAAAGCCAAAACGCATTCTGGATCTTAAATGCGCTGATAATCTCATAAAATGCGATAATGCAGATGGCGGCCACGATGATATTAAAGATAAAATGATTGTAAAAATAGAGCGCAAGAAAAAGGATTGGAATCCCAACCAACGAGGTGAGAACTCTTGTTTTCATCCTTGCGATCACCCTTTCCATTCTGTATTCGGAAGAAAAACGAAGTTCTCCCCTATTTTAGATGCCGCCGAACCGGCGATTGCGGCTGAGGAATTCCTCAATCGCTTTGTCCAAATCTTTTCTGGTAAAATCGGGCCAAAGCACATCCATGTAGATAAATTCGGCATACGCACTCTGCCAGAGCAGGAAGTTGGAGAGCCGCTTTTCCCCGCTGGGACGCAGGATAAAGTCGGGATCCTTCTGCCCCGCAGTGTAGAGACAGCTGGAAAGCATCTCCTCGTCGATCTCCTCCGGCTGGATTTCACCGCGCGCCGCCCGCCTTGCAAGTTCTCTGGCTGCATGGGTGATCTCCTCCCTGCCGCCGTAGTTGATTGCGACATTGATGGTCATGCCGGTGTTGTTCCGGGTCCCCTCTTCAATCTCAGCCATCAGCTTTTTGATCTCATCGCTCAGCGGGGTTTTATCTCCGAGGATCACGATCCGATTGTCCTCTTTTTTGTAATCAAAGGCGCGGTTCAAATACTCCTTGAGCAGACGCATGATGGCATCGACCTCTGCCTTGGGGCGCTTCCAGTTCTCGGTGGAAAAGGCATAAAAGGTGACTGCCTCCACTCCGAGCTGTTTGCAGTATTTTACCATATCCTGAAACACCTGCGCACCTTTTGTATGCCCCGCGGTGCGCGGCAGCCCGCGGCGCTGTGCCCAGCGACCGTTGCCGTCCATGATAAATCCGATGTGCAGTCCCTTCGCGCCGGCTTTGATATCCGCCATTGCCGTCCTCCCGTTCTTCTCTAAAATACCGAGCCGCTGCAGGGTATGGGAAAAGCCGCCTCTCCCCGTACCGCACACGGCCCGGCATCTCTTTGATGATTTTTAGATCTCCATGATCTCCTTGATCTTTTCCTCACAGACCTGATCGATCTTTTTGACGAACTTGTCGGTGATCTTCTGCATCTGCTCTTCCAGCTGCTTCTGATCGTCCTCGGTAATTTCAGCGGCCTTTTTCTTTGCCTTGAACTTATCCATCGCCTCGCGGCGCACATTGCGAACCGCTACCTTGGCCTCCTCGGCCATCTTCTGGGCGTCCTTGGTCAGCGCTTTGCGCCGCTCCTCGGTGGGCGCCGGGAAGACCAAGCGCATAATG
>CALXIJ010000066.1 GCA_944388335.1 uncultured Pygmaiobacter sp. | reverse complement strand
GCATTGTCACCGGCTGCGCGCTGGGCTGTCTCTGCAGATTTTGACCCGACATCTGGACCATCATCTGCCCGGCTGCACCCGGTAGCATCCCGCCGCCCAGCACACCCTGCGTCCCCACAGATGTCCCCGGCAGCATACCCGCCGCCATGCCGCCAATCTGCTGATCCCCCACCTTGATCGTTACCATCCGCACGCCGTAGTTTTCAGCCATCATATCCAGCCAGATCCGCACGCAGGACTCGACAAAGGAGTAAAACTCCTGCTTTTGCAGCTCCAGAGGCATACTGGTGGCCTTCTGGGTCGCGATGATCGCACTGGTGTTGTCCGGCCGGATGTTGCCCAGTGAGGCGTCCGACGCCCCCATCGTGTCCCGGGTCACCTCGATCACACGGTCGATCAGGGTCAGCACCTGTGCCGACATATCCGGCGCCTTGAATCCGCTGGCCACCGCCATGCTCGGGTCCCCGGGTACACCGATCGCCGCGCCGACCCGGTTGTCCCAGCCCTTCGGCAACAGATTTCGGTTATAAATCACCTTTGGGAAAGCCATCCGCTTGACATGCTGCATCGCCAGCGCATAGAGCTTGTTGATGTAGATCTGGTTCGGAATCAGACCGGTCAGCGCCGCTTGTCCATGATATCGGTTTTTAACCTTCTCCCACGGCAGCCATGCCACAGGATACTGGGTGTATCCGGTACACCACGGCGGCCGGATCCTCCCTCCGGCGCAGACCTCACAGGCCCACACCTGACCGTCCTGCTCTCTCCAGTACCGGCGTACCACCGTCACCTTGCCGGTCTCGGGATCGTCGCCGTGCTTGTCCTGATCCTCATCCTGCTGCACCAGCTCGGGGTCCTCGCCGTAGGATGCCGCGCTCCGCTTTGCATCCCGCAACAGCTTGCGGAAGACCAGCAGCAGATAAGGCTGGCTCTGCAGATCGCTGCTCTGCGGGTTTCCGAAATGGAGATTGGTATTCTCGATGATTTCCCCGCAGATCTTCCCTCCTGTCCAGCTCACAGTGCTGCTCTCCGGCTCTTCTTCCTCCTGCGGGTCCGGCTCGGTGCCGGGATCAAAGAAAAAGTGCAGACAGGCGTCTCCGTCCACCGCAGCGTTTCGGATTGCCTCTCTGCACTTTTTTCGGTAATTCAGATCCTCCATGATCTCGTCAAACTGCGCCGAGATCATCTCGAGGATCTCCTTCTGGCTCTCATCCTCGTCGAACCTCTCAAGGCTTACCCCGATATCGTCCGACATGATCGAGCTGATGAAAAATTTCACGACCCGGGCGAGAATGTTGAAAACCGGCTTATCGAGATCCGGGGCGTTCACCCCGTTCCATTGATCGCCAATGTAAAAATTCTCGTTCTGCTCCACCGTGTCATAGAGTTCGATCGCCTGATTGTAGTTTCTCCCGCGCTCGTACTCATTCCAGATCCGGGTCGGCCCGTACCGCTCCCGCATCCGCTGCTCTGCCGATCCGGCACTCCGGGCTGCCCGCGGCATCTCTCGCACGCCCCCTTCGTCCGGCCCGCGCAGCTGCACAAAGTCTTTCTCCATCAGCGATCCCCTCCCTTCCGTTTGCCGTCATAGTTCCACAGCGCATCCCACTGCCGTGCAAGCTCCTCCTGCTTTTTGCGCTGCTCCTCGGTCTGGGGCAGCTCCAGCGCCGCCTCCAGCGCCGCGACCCTGCGCTCCAGCGCCTCAAACGCCGCTTTGCTGATCCACATCTTGACCTCCCTCAAAAATTCAGAAAATTCAGCACCTGTCGCTCAAATTCGTCCTCCGAATCCTCCTGCATCACCCCGGCGTCCCACTCCGCTGTTCGCTGCTGCGGCCGAGCATATTGGGCGATTGCCAGTGCCATCACACAGTCATCGTGTTCCCCCGCCATGGCCTCCGGCCGGCCGCGCTCATTTTTGACAAAGACCAGCATCTCCCGCAGCGTCTGGCCGTCCCGGATCAGCTGCGGCGCCTCCCGCGCCGCCCGCACCAGCTCGGCGATCGCAAGCGGTCTCGTCACGCTGGTCGTCCGAAAGCCGTACCGTTTCTGCCGCCGGTGGGTGTAGCTGTCCTCCACCTCCCGGGTAAATTGGCACGGATACCCCAGCCGCTCCGCCTCCTTAATCGGAAAGGTCGAAAAATTCGCCTCGATCGCAATCAGCGCGGTGTTGTAGTAGTATCCGAGACAGACCAGCTGCCTTGTGAACTCATCCTCGTCCGCCCGTTGGCGCAGTACCGCAACCTGCGCCCCGGTCGTGTTGTCGAGCACCTGCGCCACAAACCAGTCGCTGCCCTCGACCGCCGTGTCCGCCCCGATCACATACGGTGCGCCGGGCCGCGGGGGCTCATAGATCGCCGTCGCGCCTCGGCTGTCCTCCACAAAGCCCTGCAGCCGGAATCCGAACCCGTCCCCGGTATAGGCAAAATCCCCGCGGGCTACCGGCTGGATCTGCCGTGCCAGCTGTGCCGTCAGCGCCGCTTTGTCAAAGATACAGCTGCCGGTTGAGAGGAAGGCCTCCTCGGGGCAGGATGGATACTCCTGATGAAACAACTCGAGATCCCCGCCGCAATTATTGGCGATGCACCAACGACGCCACGCCAGCTGCGCATTGTCAAGGCCGTACAGTGCCGCCAACTCCCGTTCCTCATCGGTTGGCGTAAAATCCGGCTCAGGGTCGCGCCGGTAGTCCTCCATTTCCCACCAAGCGCAGAAGACCGGTGTGAAATCATTCTCCCCCGCCACCGCCGCATCCCACAGCTCTTTGTAATAGTCAAATCCGTTCGCGGTGCTCTCGATCACCACCATTGTTCCGGGATTTCCCGGCACCGCCTGCATCAGACCCGAAAGCGTCAATTTCTTGTCTCCCGGCCAGAACGCGAACTCCGACAGGTGCAGGTTCTGAACCGTGTCCCCGCGCCCGATTCCCCGACCGCCCGCCGTCATGCAGCGGATCGAGCTGTTCAGCCCCGCCCCATCCTGCGTGTCAAACCGCAGCTCCTGTGCGTTGCGCGCCTGCAGCTGCGGCCGTAGCGGATCCGGCAGCTCATTGTAAAACAGGCGGGTCATCTCAAAGATCTTCGCCGTGCTGTCTTCAACATGGGCAACCACCACACTGCGGATATTATGCCGTGTCGCCGTCCGCTCAAAGATCAGCCCCTCGGTCAGGGTGGAAAAGCCCATCTGACGCGCCTTGAGCACGATTGCCCGCATCGGCCGCCCCGCCCTATGCTGCGCCGCCAGCGCGTCGTACAGCTTGCGCTGCGGCGCGTTGAGGATCAGAGGGATGATCTTACCCTCCTTGTCGCGGATCTTCAGCGCTCGCTCGATGTATTTTTTCGCGTTGATCGCCATGCTTCAAAACTCCTCGCCCTGTAACTCTTCCAGCAGCTGTTCCAGACCGCTTTGTCCTCTACCCGTCTCCCGCTGCTCGGCCGCTCCGCGCCCGCTCACCTGCATCAGCGTCCGCGCGTAGTTTGACAGGGTGAAATCTGCCGGAATATTCTGCAGCCGCTGGTTTCTTTCCTCTCGCAGCTGTCCGGCAAAGTCCGGGGTCAGTTCCTTGCGCTCCCGCAGTTCACCGATCACCACCCCGGCCGCGTCAGTCACCAGCCCCTCGGCCTGATCCTCTCCCAGCAACAGCGCGTCAATCTGCTCCACACGGTCAAGGTTTCTGCGCCCGGTCTCCACCCGCCGGCGCATCAGATCGAGGGTGCGGGAGGCATCCTGTGCCGCCCGGGCGGTGATCCTCTTGATCTCCTCCCGCCTCGCCCTCGTCCAGATACTTTCCTTTCCATCCGGGGCCTCCTGCTCCTTTTTCAGCCACCCCCGCAGCGTCGATTCCGGCACCCCGTACCGCTTTGCCACTGCATGGATATTGGCGTCACACAGCAGCTCCATCAAGGCTGCAGTCTTGACTGTCTCAGGGTACTTGGATCCCCGCCGGCTGCCCTGGACCGTGTTGGGGATGTATTTTTTCATCTTCCCTCGCGCCCCTTCCCTCCTTCTCTCCCATCCTACCACGCTTTTTTGCGTTTTCCGACATCTGGCGGCAAATTGCCAACAAGTTAAGCCCGGACAACTCATTTCCCAGGCTCCGCCCTTTCCCCCGCTTTGAGGTAACGCTTTTTTTATTATATCAGCGAGCTTTCGCGTCAGGAATCCAGCAGCGCCCATTCCTCCGCTTTGAGGTCCTCCGCGAGAATGTCATATTTCTGCTTTCCCTTCTTTGCCCTCTGTCTTTCATCCCCGATCAGCTCGTAGAAGCTGCGTTTGCTGACCCCGAGGTAGGCCGCACATGCTGCCGAGTCGCCGCAGCAGATAAAGGCATCATCATTCGCCCGCCAGATCGTGTACCACAACCGTACCCCACGCCTGTTCTTTTTCTTCCCCGTCTTCCCCGCCTCCCTCGTCGTCCCAAAACATTACACATTTACAAGGCCTACCAAAAGCCCCCGCTTTTGGGCTCAAATCTGCCGCTTCACCCGCTGCCCTCGCCGTACCTGTTCCGGCCTTCGGACATACTTAAAATAATGGTATCCGTAGGGCGTGCTGCGCTGCTCAACCAGTATGTACCCTTTTGGCGCCGCCGGCGGCCGTCCCGGGTGATAGTCGGCCTTTACTACCCGCGCGTCCTCCTTCTGCGGCCGCTTGCAGCTGCGGGTCTGCTTCCACCGGTGCCCGCCCTGCTCCGGCGTCCAATGGTCGAACAGGTAGTTCGCAAGTCCGGTATAGTCCGGCCCGTGGTCCACTCCGTCATAATAGACATGTTCCCGCAACCGCTCGATCCGCAGGACATCACCTTGTCCCCATTTCTCCCGGATCACTTCTTCAGGTACCCCATCGCTGAGCATGTGAAAATGGATCCGCGCGGTATTCTTTCCCCGCCCGCAGTAGATTGAGATCTTCGCCCCCGGGCATCGGTAGAGCAACCGACGCAGGAAGTTGTCCCGCACCCGCCGCGCCTCGCGGAAGGTATGGACCTCGTGCTCATCATCCAGCGTCAGGGTGCTGTACAGACTGCTGGGCGAGAAGTTCTCGTTGACCATCCGCGCGTGCCGCTTGCGGCTGATCTCGTCTTTGTGCCGCTGTCGCTCCTCCTCGCTCTTAAACCGTGGCCGCCGCGGCCGCAGCGGGTCCCGCGCCCCGTCCGGCACCGTGTAAATCTCCTGCTCGCAGACCACGCCAGAAAATATTCTTCTTTTTACCTTCATTTTTTCACCTAAAAAGCAAAAAAGTTTATTGACAATAATACTATAAAGTATTATAATATAATCAAAGAAAGGGAGAGATAAAAATGACAGAACTGATTAAGGTTGCGACGTCCGAAGAAGAATCTTATATCGATGAGCAGTATGAGCTTCGACTTGACGGCGAGACGATCGGCTGGGCTTCCGTGATGGTCAGTGACACCGCGTATGTCGAGCGGATTGACATCGATGAGAACTACCGCAATCGCGGGTTCGGCACCAAGATGCTGAAAGATCTCTCCTCGATGTACGGTTCCGTTGCCGTCGCTCCGGACAACGAAGACGCGCGTCGACTTTATGAGCGCATCGGTGAAGAGTATGAGGGCGATGACTACGAGTACATCGACCAGGGTTTTGGGGTTTACGAAATCTAAGGAGGATAAAAAAATGAAGTACACGAGAGAAGACATCATCAGGGAAATAAAGAAAAATCAGAGCCTCGACAACGGATATGGCAGCGGGTGGGCGTACTATCTCCACCACGACGGCGAAAAGTTCGTGTCTCGTGCCGGAGACGGCATCAAGACCTTTTGCTGGCCCGCTCAGTACATCGACGATCTGAGCGCCGAGTGCGACGCCTCTCATCCTGACGATGAGCAAGCCGCACAGGACGAGTTCTGGGGCTGCGTTTATGATCTCGAGACCGAAGATAACGCGGACTTTGTGGAAGTCGCCGACGGCCTCAGAGATGAGGTCAACGAGTGGATAAGTGAGGGGGCAGAGTGCTGATTGCTTTGGCGGATTATGCAAGAAAGCTGGGAAAAGATCCCGCAAACGCCCGCCAACTGGCGGGAAGAGGGTCTTTTAAGACGGCCGTGAAAATCGGTAGGGACTGGCTTGTAGACCCTACCGAACCTTGGCCCGATCGTCGGGTAAAGACCGGGAAATATAAAAAAGAAAGGAAATCACATCATGACGGGTTGGAAGGTCATCAACTATAATCTGATAAATCCTGTGAGCGAAACTAAGGTTCGCCAAATTGCTGACAGTATCCGTGCCAACGGATGGGTGGGCTGCCCGATCCTGCTCAATGGAGATGAGCTGCTCACCGGCAGTCACCGTGTGGCTGCTCTCCGGCTGATCGCCGATGAGGACGATGATCTTTCTATCCTAAATCAGGATCTTGCCGAGGATGTCAGTGATCTGGTTCAATCCGCGTTTGACCGATTTGAGGATGAGCACGGCTTCCTCCCTGATCTTGATTACTCTTGCATCGGTTGGATTTTTGAGGGCACCTGGGTTGAGCAATACAAAGCCGAAATCGAGGAATGGTAAGGTGATCTAAATGACCCCGCAAGAATCCGTTGGAAAGACTTTTGGCTGTATGTATGTGGATCGTGTAGATCTCGAAAGGCTCTCAAACGGTCACACCCGCAGCGTATGCAGCTGCCACTGCATCCACTGTGGCACCTCACATCGTTATCACTTTTCTTCCTTGCTCCGCAATCCTCCAAACTTTTGCAAGAATTGCCCGAGTGAGTTCCGCAAATACCCATCAAATGACGATCTCTCCGGCAATGATTTTCCCTCCTTCCGTGTGATCCGCAGAGAAGGCCCCGCGATTGGACTAAAGACTCTCTGGCTATGCACATGCAAAGTGTGCGGGCGTGAGTGTCTGATCCAACAGCGGTATCTCAAGGTCTATAAATCTTGTGGGTGTCTTATGAAAGATGCACAAAAGGCTGGTCAAGATTTTTGCCGTGAGCTTGCTCAGCGCGGCACATCTTATGCTGCAATTCGCCCTCAACGCGCACTTAATCGCAATAATCAGAGCGGCGTGCGAGGGGTTTGCAAAGGAACCAATCGCGCTTGGCGAGCCTATATATCAATACGGCGCACCTCCATTTCCCTTGGCGAGTATGACCGCTTTGAGGATGCTGTGCGGGCACGAAAAGAGGCGGAAGCAAAGTATTTTAAGCCCGAGATCGATACTTTTGAAGCAGATGGATATCGTCTCAAAGGCCCTTATCAAAAGAAGTCTCGAAAAAAGGATCCCAATCCGTAATCAAATGCCGGCGGAGTTCTTCTCCGCCGGCATTTTTACATTTCCATTTGCTGCGGCTCATTCTGCCTCTCTTCCTGCAGATCCTGTGCCGCCCTCTGTGCCGCAAGCTCCAGCAGCTCTGCCAGCTTGTCCACAAACTCCGCCGTCACCTTTACCTCGGAAATCAGCGCCAGTAGGTCAAACCCCGCTTTGGCTGCGATGTACTGCACGCCATCCTTCCCGGTGCGCTCGTAGAGCTCGAGGTTCTCCTCATCCTCGACCGGGGCCAGATACTTCCCGGCGATCATCGCAAGGCCCTTATCAGTACGCAGCAGTACCATTCCGTCCATCTCAAATCCCAGCCGCTCCACCAGATGCTCGGTCTCATCCACGTCCTTGAGATTGATCCCTTCCGGCACCGGCTCCCTGCTCACAAAAAAATCCCTCTGCTTTTTCTCCGGGATGTCAAAGACCACCATCAGGCTTTCATTGTCAAGCTCCGGCATCCCCCACACCGGATAAATCGCCGACCCGTCACCGATATACTGGACTTTTTCCCCGTCGATCAGCTGGATCCGCTTTCTCGCGCTGCACAGCCGCGCCAACTTTTTGATCTTCAATCGCTTTCCTCCCCTTTCTTTTATCCTTTTTATCCCGGTGTTCCCGCATCCGCTGGAGGCGCTGCTCATTCGTCGCGTTCCACCGCTCCCGCTGCAAGGCGTCACCCCGCCGTCCAAAACCGTACTTGCTCACCCTTTTCCCTCCGTCAACAGTCCCCCAGACCGATAAGCCTGATAGAGCGTCTGCCCTCCTCTGCCCATCAGGTAGGGCAGAAAAACTTCGTCGATCTCCACCGCACCGCTCTCAACAAATGCCATCTGCGCCAGCACCCAGTCCCTGATATTTCGCCACGCGGTTCGCTGCGCCTGCTCTCTGTCTGCCCGTATCTTTGCTCTGTCGAACGCTTTCTCCACTCCGTCAACGTTCGCCGGTAGCGCAAACACCGCAGATCCTCCCGGTCCCTCCAGTTCAAAAGTAATTCCTGCCGGTGTACGGTCCTCTCCATAGTCCACCATGACCCTCCGAGCCCCATGTGCCGCAAGCGCTCCCTGAATCTCACCGAGGCTCTGGAAGACATCGACAGAGGAGGTATAATTTTTGATTGCCACCTACTTCACCCCCAGACGCTGAGCCAGCCGGCCCAGCTTTTTCTTTTTGGCCTTATCGGCCAGCGCGGCGCAGCCGTGCAGCAGTTCCATCTGTTCCAGCATGATTCGCACATCCGCGATTTCTTCGGCGATTGCCTCCCTGTTCTGGGCGCCGAAGCTGTTTTTGCAGAGTTCTTTCTGCAGCTCCGCCATCTCCTCAAAGGCTTTGGTCGTCTGTGCTCCGGCACCCCACCGTTCCAGCGCCAATTTATAGATTCCCTGTGCGCTTAGCC
>CALXIJ010000065.1 GCA_944388335.1 uncultured Pygmaiobacter sp. | reverse complement strand
CCTCGGTCTCGGGATGGCCGGGCCTATAATACTGGAGGTTGAAGGGGGCGTCCAGTAACACATAGTTGGGGCACAGCCGCTTGGCGCTGACCTTCATGCTCAGCTTGAACAGGTCGTAGTTGGGATCCCCCTCGTTGTAATTGACCCCCTCCTTGACCTTGAAGATATGGATCGGAAAGATCGCGGTCTCCCCGTGGCCAAGGCCGGCGTCGGTCGCGAGCAGGACATTGCGGATCGCCATCCGTCCCTCGGGGCTGGTGTCGGTGCCGTAGTTGATGCTGGAAAACGGGGTCTGTGCACCGGCGCGGGAATGCATCGTGTTCAGGTTGTGGACAAAGCCCTCCATCGCCTGATAGGTTGCCCGGTCGGTCTCCCGCTCGGCACGGCGCCGGGAGGAAGCAACGATCTGCGCCGCAGTTTCAAAGTCCAGCTTTCCGCTCTCCTCAATCGCGGAGGTGATCTCGCGGTCAAACAGGTCGGCAGCGCCCGGATCCGCCTCATTGGTCAGGCGGGGCTTGGTGCCCAGACGGGCACTGACCTCGTCCACCATCTGCTTGACAAAGCCGCTCTCGTCCAGCGAACCGGTCAGATCCTCCAGAGATTCGGTCAGCTTGCGGACATAGGTCTTGGCAAAGGTCTTGGCGACACCCTCCGCCATCGCGTAGTCGAAGTTCGGCACGCCCTGACCGCCGTGCTGGTCGTTCTGGTTGGACTGGATTGCAATCGCCGCCAGCGCCGCATAGCTGGCAATGCTCTGAGGCTCCCGCAAAAAGCCGTGTCCGGTCGAAAAGCCATCCTTGAACAGCCGCAGCAGATCAATCTGGGTGCAGGTGGTGGTCAGCGCATAGAAGTCGAAGTCGTGGATGTGAATGTCCCCGTTGTGGTGCGCCTCCCGCTGTTCCTCGGTGAGGAGGTAAAGCTCGTTATACGCCTTTGCGCCGGTGGTGCCGATCTGCAGCATGCTGCCCATCGCGGTGTTGCCGTCGATGTTGGCATTGTCCCGCTTCATATCCGAGAGCCGCGCATCGACATTGGTGATCTCGTCAATCGCCTTCATCAGAGAGGTCTTGCCCTCCCGGATCCGGGTGCGGTTCTCCCGATAGAGAATATACCGCTTTGCAGCCTCGGTGTAGCCCTCCCGCATCAGTTCTTTCTCGACGGTATCCTGAATCTCCTCAATGGTGGGGCTGCTCTCCTCCCCGCCGACCGAAAGGTGATCTCCCACCGCATTGGCCACCCGGGCCGCCGCGACGGGATCCTCGCTGCCGGCAGCAGTCATTGCCTTGAGCACCGCCGATGCGATCTTGGTCTCGTCATAGAGAACGGTGCGCCCGTCTCGCTTGACGATGGTCTTTACCTTGGTCATCTTATGTATTCCTCCTCCGGGATCACCTGTGGTATTTCGCAGAATGAAAGGCCACAAGATATTGTGATAAAAAGACTATATATAGGACGCTTTACTAGTATAAGATACTATATATAGAAACGTCAAGAGAGATACAGGTAAAAATTTGGCGTCATCAGGGCAAAATTTACTATGGAAATTGCCAAAGATCTCTCCGCAGGGTATAATAGCGGAGAAATAACAGCTCTTGTAGAGGGGAAAACTGGATGGATTGCCAGATCAACACGTCGGCTGGACCGCTAACCTTCGAATTGACCTACAAAAAAGTGAAGAATATCAATCTCCGGGTCCGGCCGGACGGCACAGTCACGGTCAGCGCACCCCGGCGGGCAGGCCGCGCTGCCGTTGAGCGGTTTGTGCGGGAGAAGGCCGACTGGATCGCCCGTGCGAGAGAGCGGGCAGTGCAGCATACACCGGCTGATCCTCTGCCTCCGCCTCCCGACGATGCCGCCTGCATGGCCATCTTTTCCCCCTATCTCGAGCGCTACTATCCCCTTTTTGCCCCGACAATCGGTGGGCGGCCGGTCATTCGGCTCAAGACGCTGCACTCGATGTGGGGCTGCTGCCGCCCGGCAAAGCGGGAGATCACCCTCAACCGGATGTTGGCCCTCGCTCCGAGGGAAGCGGTGGAATATGTGATATTACATGAATACCTTCATTTCTGGTACCCCGATCACGGAAAATCCTTTCATCAGGCATTCGACCGCCTGATGCCGGACAACCGGCAGAGGCGGGCGCTGCTGCGTGGTCTGCTGAGATGAACCCGCCTCTTTTCCAAGGGGAATTTGAGGCCGGTTTTGGTTGGAAAAATCTTTATAATATGGTAAAATAGCCAAAAGCAACCGTTCTATTTTGGCCGCTTTTCCCCGCCGAAAAGCGGTTTTCCAGATTGGGCGGTGCGCAGCCGCACAGTGCAGATGAAACCTTTCGTCCCGGCGGGCTAAAAAACGCAGGTGATCCTTTGGACAAATATAAACGGCTGATCTCAAACACCCTGCTCTTTGCGATCAGTTCTTTCTCAAGCAAGATCCTCTCCTTTCTGCTGATGCCCTTCTTCACCCGGATGTTCGGTTTGGGGGAGTTCGGCGATGCGGATCTCATCACCAAATACGCGCAGCTGCTGCTGCCGGTTGTCTCGGTCGGGGTGGCAAATGCGATCATCCGGTATGGTCTGGACAAAGCCTATGACAAGGCGTCGGTCTTTACTGGAGGGCTGCTCGCCGAACTGGTTGGGATCGGTATCTTTTTTCTCTGCTGGCCGCTGGTCTCAAAGATCCCCGGGATGCAGAACTACACTGCGCTGCTCTACACCTATGTCATCATGAGCATCCTGCGCAATCTGTGCAGCCAGTTCGTGCGGGCAAAACAGTACATCCGGCTCTATGCAGTGGACGGTGTTCTCAACACCTGTCTTTACCTCTTCTTCATCATTCTCTTCATCGCCGGCTTCCACTGGGGGATTTACGGCTATGTTCTGGCAACGGCAGCCGCGGATTTTTGTTCGGCGGTCTTTCTCTTTACCGTCGCGCGGCTGCATCGGTATATTCGGCTCTCGCGGTTTAACGGTCCCCTGCTGCGGCAGATGCTGCGCTATGCAGCGCCGCTGATCCCCACCAGCATGTTCTGGTGGATTACCAACACCAGCGACCATATGTTTATCACCGCCATGATCGGCAGCGAGGCCAACGGATTGTATGTTGCCGCCTACAAGGTGCCGAATGTCATCATGCTCTTTTCCACCCTCTTCACCGAGGCATGGCAGCTATCCGCCGTGACCGACGGCGGGCGCGGCACCCCCGGGCGGGCCAAGTTCTTCACCCGGGTTTTCCAAAACTACCAGAGCTTGATGTTCATTGTCGCAGCCGGGCTGATCCTCTTCTGCAAGCCGGTAATGATGGTGCTGACCCTGTCCGGAGATTCTGCTTTCAACGAGGCGTGGCAGTATATCCCGCTGCTGGTGGTAGCGACTGTTTTCAGCTGCTTTGTCACCTTTTTGGGCAGCATCTATATGGTGGAGATGCGCTCGGGGCAAAGCTTTGTCACCATGATGATCGGCGCGGGATCGAACCTTTTGATGAACTGGCTCCTGATCCCGGATTTTGGCCCCAACGGCGCGGCCTTTGCCACCTTTGCAAGCTATCTTTTAGTCTTTGTGATCCGCGCGCTCGGGACCCGGCAGTATATCCGCATCAATCTGCATCCGCTGCGGATGCTCTGGACCATGGTCCTGATTTCGGGCGAGATCGCACTGATGTTGGCGCAGGTGCCCCTTTGGCAGCTGTGGTGCTCCTTGCTCTGTGCCGCGGTGATCTTCTTCAATTTTGGGCCGCTGCTTGAAACTGCAAACCAGCTGCTTGGCCGGCTTCGCCGCCGCAGGGCATAAGGGAGGGATTCAGAATGCGGGTTTTATTTGTCGGGAACAGCCATACCTATTTCAACGATATGCCCCACACCTTTGCGCGGCTGTGCGCTGCGGCAGGTGCGGGGGAGGTGCTGCCCACGATGCTGGCCTTTTCCGGACGGTCCCTCTCGTGGCACCTCGAGGAGTATTTCTCACTGCGTTACAGTCTGCTCTGGGGAGCATATGATTACTGCGTAATTCAGCAGCAGGCTCACCCGTTTCCGGGAAAAGAAGTCTTGATGCGCGACGGGGGACAGGTCATTGCCCTCTGCCGGGCCGGGGGCGCAAAACCGGTGGTGCTGACCACCTGGGCCGAGCAGCGCGCACCGGAGCATCAACAGGAGATGACCGAAGCTGCCCGCGCCCTCGCCGCGCAGGAGCACGCACTGCTCGCCCCGGTCGGGGAGATCTGGGAGCGGATCCGGCAGACCCATCCTGAAATTGAGCTGTTCTGGCACGATGGAGAGCACGCCTCTCCTTACGGCAGCTATCTCGAGGCGGCGACCCTCTGCGGTGTGCTGACCGGCTGCGATGTGATGGCGCTGCCGGATATCGGGGCGGATTTTTCCCGCGGGGCAGAGATCTCCTTTTTCGACCACCCGCAGGTGATCGAGGAACCGGGCAAAATCGAAACGACACTTGACGCGGACGCCTGCGCCGCGATCCGCGCGGCGGTCGCCGCACGTCTGGCAGAGAGGTGACGCGGATGGAACAGCAAAAGGAAGAACGGCTTGAAAAATTTGAGCGGATGCTCGCCGCGGTCGAGTCGGAGTATCAGAAAACGCTGGACCAGATGGCAGTGCTGCGGGAAAAGGGACGCACCAAATCCGCAACCTATTATCAGCTGATGGCGAGCAAGATGACCTATCAGAATATGCTTACGATGTACGCGGTCTGGGGGCTGCGGGATGCCCTTCCGGGGGAAGCGGCAAAAAAATAAAGCCAAACCGTGCCGCTGCTTTTTTCCATTCCGCCTCATTTTTGCGACTTTGAGAAAAAGCTTTGGCACAGCTGCGGTTTTCCCTTTTTGTAAGCCCGCCATTTCGAACAGACAAGAAAATATAACATAGGACTTTTGCCAAAGGGGGATCTGTGTGAAAAAATTTTTTCAGGAATTTAAAGAGTTCGCCATGCGCGGAAATGTCATGGATATGGCCGTCGGTGTCGTGATCGGCGGCGCTTTCAAGGGGATTGTTGATTCGCTCGTCAATGACCTGCTCAATCCGCTGCTGGGGCTCTTTGGCAATCAGGATCTGAGCGGCTATGAGCTGGTGGTCTGGAACACCTCCTTCCGGGTGGGCGCCTTTTTGACGGCTGTGATCAATTTTATCATCATGGCGTTTGTCGTTTTTCTCCTCATCAAGGCGATCAACCGCCTGCATTCGCTGGCCCTGCGCAAGGCCGCACAGGCTCCCGCCCCGCCCACTACAAAAATTTGTCCCTACTGCAAGAGCGAGATTGCGATTGATGCAACCCGCTGCCCGCACTGTACCTCACAGCAGCCGTGAGGGTACAGACGGCTCTGCCCACAGCACGACTTGCTGAGCGGAATACCGACATTTTGTTCTGATCAAAAAGCATCCGGGAAAACAAGAACCGTTTTCCCGGATGCTTTTTTGATCAAGCCAGAGGATTCTATTCCATTTCATCCTCCAGCACATAGACCAGCAGCTGTGCCGCGCCGCCCTCCTGATTGCGGGCGATCAGCGCCAGATGCCTCGCATCCTGTGAGAGGGCAAAGGCCCCAATTCGCCCGTCGTCGGTTGAGAGCAGCGGCCGCTGTTCGATCCCATCCGCACCGCCAGCCAGAAGGTTGGCCTCCCTGTGCCAGACTCCCTCCTCGGTGAGATACTCGAGGGCGAGCACTGCCTGCCCTTTGCCGTTCGGCTCAACCCCGACCATCCAGTTCATCGGGTCGGGCGCCTGCCATCGAAAAACCTCGGCAAGCTCGGTTCCGTATCGGATGATCAGCTCTCCCTCCTCGCACTGCTCAATCAGACAGGGCGCATCCCCAATCCAACAGAGCCAAGGAGCCGCCGCCTCGACCGGGATCACTGACGTTCTGCCCGCAGAAAGATCCGCAACGACAATCTGTTTCACCATGATTTCATACTGGATCACCCCAAAGGCAAGACGCGTCCCGTCGGGAGAGACCGCAATGGGGCCGAGCGCTTCCCTCTCCTCAAAGGTGTAAAGTGCGGTCTCGGACCCGTCTGTTTCGGTGTGGATCAGCTGTCCGCCGCGCAGTGAAAAACTGTCCCCGAGCACGGGAGAGACCCGCTGCGACCAGTCGCTCTGCCCCGACATCATCTCAACCGGCTCCCCGGCGGGGTCGAAGGTCAGCTCTCCGCAGTCCGATATGACCCGAATCTGTTCCCCCTCTTCCCATGCCGCCGAGATCTCGGGGTTCTGGTCGGGAAAGCGAGCGAGGAGGACCATCTCCTCTGCGGCAAGATCGAACAAATACCAGTTGACCCCGCCCTCTGATGGCGAAAAAGCGAGCAGCATTCGGTCCTCCGAGAGAAAGGCCAACGGTCTGCTCAGCCTACCCGCCGAATCTTTCAGACGGTTTGCAATCTCAGATTCCGACATCGAGTACACAAGGGTGACCCCGTCAGCGGGCGTCACCGGTGCAGGCGGGACGATGTTGGAAGCCGGCGTCTGTACGGACACCGATAGAGAGGAAAAGGAGATCCCGGAATCTTCCGGCGAACAGCCAAAAAGGAATGCCAAGACCAAACATAAGGCGATGAATACGGAAATACCGCGAGGACTCATTTCAAAAACACCTCCGTCTCAAAAGGAAAGCGGTGAATACCTGCTATCTCAGACCCATCCCGTTTTCCGTATGTCCGGCCTCTATCCATTGCCGGAGGAACCGCACAAAAGCTTGTTCCTGCTCTGTCAGTTCTGCGCCGCGCGGATGAACAAGATAAAATCGTTTTTCCTGTTCCTTGCGGGAATAGGGACGGATCTCGGTGCCAGATGGCGCTTCGCTGCGGGCGAAAAAGTCCGGGACAAAGGCACAGGCAAGCCCCGCCTGCGCCATCCGCATCGCGAAATGGTAGCTGGTGGTTTCAAGAATCACCCGGGGGCCGGATCCGTCGGGGGGAAAATGCTGCATCTGGTTGATATAGAGCTGGAATTCATCCCCCTTCCCTACCAAAGAGGCGCCCTCAAGATCTTGCTGGGTGAGTTCTTCCTTCTCGCAGAGGGGACTGCCCTTTGGCAGAACAAAGCTGTATCCGCAGTTGAACAGCAGGCGGCTGTCAAAGAGATTGCGGTCACAAGGATCTGAGAGGATTGCAAGGCCTGCGCCATCCCGGCGCAAAAGATCCTG
>CALXIJ010000064.1 GCA_944388335.1 uncultured Pygmaiobacter sp. | reverse complement strand
ATTGTCGAACAGGATGAAGCGACCTGCGAGCTGCTCAGCGAGATGCTGCCCAAGGCCGAGATTCTGCACGGGGACGGCACCGATCAGGAGCTGCTGACCGAGGAGGGAATGGCGGACTGCGACGCCTGTGTGGCCCTGACCGGCATCGATGAGGAGAATATCATCGTCTCGATGTTCGCCTCTACCCGCAAGGTCAAGAAGGTCATCACCAAGGTCAACCGCTCGAACCTGTTCGCACTGATGCGGTCGGTCGGGATCGAGAGCGTCGTCTCCCCCCGCGCGGTGACCGGCGACATGATCCTGCGGTATGTGCGGGCGATGCGCAACGCAAACGGCAGCAGTGTGCAGAACCTGTACAAGCTGCTGGACGGCAAGATGGAGGCGCTGGAGTTCATCGTGGGCGAAAACGCCCCCTTTGCCGGCAAGACGCTGCAGGCGCTGCGCTTCAAACGGGGAATTCTCGTCGCGGGGATCATCCGCGGACAGCAGCTGATCCACCCGCAGGGCAGCGACGTGATGCTGCCGGGGGATCTGGTGGTCATCATCTCGGCCACATCCGGCCTGCGGGACCTCAAGGATATCTTTGTGGAGGTTTGAGGGCGGCATGAATTACGCAATGATTTTTTATCTGATCGGCAACCTGTTCAAGGTGGAGGCGGGGCTGCTTCTGCTTCCCCTTCTGGTGGCCGCGATCTACGGCGAGAGCGCCACCTATCCGGCCTTTGCGCTCACCATCCTGCTGCTGCTCCTGCTGGGCGTCCTCCTGACCCTGCGCCAGCCGAAAGACCGGCTGCTCCGGCCGCGGGAGGGCTTTTTCATCGTCGGGCTGTCATGGGTTCTGCTGTCGGCCTTTGGGGCGCTTCCCTTTGTCTTTTCGGGGGAGATTCCCAGCTTTGTCGATGCGTTTTTTGAGACGGTCTCGGGCTTTACCACCACCGGCGCGAGCATCCTGACCGACGTCGAGGCGATGAGTCAGGGAATGCTGTTCTGGCGCAGCTTCACCCACTGGGTCGGGGGCATGGGGGTGCTGGTCTTCGTCCTCGCGATCCTGCCCCGGTCGGAGGCCAAGACCCTGTATGTCATGAAGGCGGAGGTGCCCGGCCCCACCTGCGACAAGCTGGTGGCCAAGGTGCGCAATACCGCGCTGATCCTGTACGGGATCTATCTCGTGATGACCCTGATCCTGATTCTGCTGCTCCTGCTGGGCGGGATGCCCCTCCTTGACAGCCTGCTGCACGCCTTCGGCACCGCCGGTACCGGCGGTTTCGGCATCAAATCCAACAGCGTCGAGTTCTACAACTCCCCTTATTTTGAGGGGGTCATCGGGGTCTTTATGATCCTCTTCGGCACCAACTTCAATCTGTACTACTATCTGCTGCTGGGCAACTTTGCCAAGGTCTTCAAGAGCGAGGAGCTGCGCTGGTATCTGGGCATCATCGCCGCGGCGGTCGGGATGATCACCATCAACATCCTGCCGCTGTACGGCTACAACCCGCTGCGCAGCTTCCGGTACGCCTTCTTTCAGGTGTCCAGCATCATCACCACCACCGGCTTCACCTCGGCGGACTACGGCAGCTGGCCGGTCTTTTCGCAGGCCATCCTCATCATGATCATGTTCTTCGGCGCGATGGCGGGTTCCACCGGCGGCGGCATCAAGATCTCCCGGGTGGCCATCCTGTGCAAAAATGCGCTGCGCAGCCTGCGGTCGATGGTCTTTCCCCGCAGCGTGCGCACCCTCCGGTTTGAGGGCAAGCCGCTGGAGCACTCCGCCCTCGACGGGGTGCACTGCTTCCTGACCGCCTACATCATCCTCTTTCTGGGCAGCCTGCTGGTGCTCTCCGTCGACCAGTTTGACCACGTCTCCAACCTGACGGCGGTGGCCGCCTGCTTCAACAACATCGGCCCCGCGCTGGGCATCTGCGGCCCGGTGGGCAGCTATGCCCCCTTCAGCGACCTGTCCAAACTGGTCCTCAGCTTTGATATGCTCGCCGGACGGCTGGAGATCTTCCCGCTGCTGATGCTCTTCATGCCGTCGGTCTACCGGCGCAGATAACAGCGCGCAGCGGCACCGATCAAAAAGAAAAAGCAAGCGCGGAAAAAGGCCGTGCAGAAAAGAGAAAACTCTTTTCTGCACGGCCTTTGCTTTTTTTCTCCACAAAGGGGGTTATCCTTTTTGCGCGGGACGCGGCTTTTATGCCCCCGCTGAGGAAGCGGCCTTCGCGGCGTGCGGCGTCATAGGTGAGATGCGCCTGCGCGCCGAGGCGGCGCTGCCGATCTGTGCGCGGCACGCCATCGGCGGGTCCTGATGAGCCGGCCGCTCCGCGCGGCCGGCCCGCTCACTTCCGCCGCCTCGATCCGGTGTCAGGGCGCCGCACCTCTTTTGGCGCAGCTCAGCCCTCCCAGACCTGCTGCATCCGCCGCAGCAGCGCCTCCTTCTTCTCCGGCGGCAAAAAGCTGGCCCGCGCGGCATTCTGGCACATCCGGAAGAGTTCCTCGTCGGTGAAGCCCATCCCGCGGCAGCAGTCATACTCCCGGTCGAGATCGGTGCCCAGCACCGTGAGGTTATCGGTGTTGACCGTCACCTGCACCCCCGCGTCGAAGAGCCGGCGCAGCGGATGGCGGCCGTCCCGCGGCAGATTGTAGGAGATGATGCTGCTGATCGGGCACATCTCCAGCGTGACCCCCCGGCTGCGCACCGCCTCGATCAGATCCTCCCGCTCGGCGACCTGATAGCCGTGCCCGATCCGGGGCGTGCCGAACGGCAGGCACTGGGGCACCTCAAACTCCGAATGGCAGGTCGCCGGCACCCCGAGCTGCGCGGCGAGGGCAAAGACGTCGGCGTAGTCGCTCAGATGCTCCTCATAGCCGGCGAGGTCGATGCCGACCACCCGGCTGCCCGCGTCGAGGAACTCCTTTGCGAGGCGCACCGTCTCGAGGTTTGCAGCGCGGTTTTCCTCTGCCGGGGCGAGGGTGCCCATCGCGCAGAGCAGCAGCCCGATCTCGATCTCGGGGTGCTCACGTACCCCCTCCTCGGCGCCCTCCAGCGCCGCCGCGATGACCTCCCGCTGGGTCAGGCCCCGGGTGGTGTGACACTGGGGCGCAAACCGCAGCTCAGCGTAGAGCACCCCCTCCTTTGCCAGACGGCAGACCAGCTCCCGCGTGACCCGGCGCAGCGCGCCGGCGGTCTGCATCACTGCAATCGGCAGATCAAACTCCTTGAACTCGGTGCCGTTCTCCCCCTCCGGGATCACCATCCGGCGGGTGATCTCCTCCAGCGAGAGCGTCCCCTCCGGCAGGCCCTGCTCCTGTGCGAGCGCGAGGGCGGTCTCGGGATAGACCGAGCCGTCAATGTGCAGGTGCAGGTCAATCTTGGGGATTCTTTTCATCTTGATTTTCCTCCTTCTTCCCCACCGCGCGAAACGGCGTTCTATTGTGCGGCGCAATTCTGTTTTTACCCCTCCTTTTTACCACAAAAAGGGCCAAATGGCAAGGATTGCAGCGGCCCCAAATGCCTCTCTTTCCTTTACTTTTTCACAAAATCATGGTATTCTTTCGTTTATGCTGTTTGCATTTTATTTGTCTGTCCTTTTTTATTTTTTTTGCATTTTTGCAGAAATTTCGGCTGCTCTGTCGTTTCTTTTTCGGAGGTGTTTCTTTTGCCGATTACTGAAGGTCATAAAACGATCTATTTCACCAAAAACCGCGCGGCCCGGATCGCTGCGGCGCTCTTCACCGTCCTCGCACTGGGCTTTCTGCTGCTGCGGCGGGAGCTGTTCGACTACGGCAAGGAGGGGTTCCAGCTGAGCTGGTACCTGTGTTCCCTGCTGCTCGCCCTCCTCGTCGGGCCGCTGGCCCTCGTCCGCTTCTCGCTGTCCGAGCGGGGACAGCGGCGGCTGTCGATCGGGATCTTTGTGGGCAGCGCGCTGCCCCTCTTCATCATGATGGAGTGCTTTGACATCAATACCATCTTCGATGTCTCCTGGACCGCCTTTCTCTTCAACCTGCTGCTGATCTGGCTGATCGGCTGGGTGCTCTATTCGCTCTGCGGCAGCTTCTGCGTCTCGCTGCGGATCTCCTCCCTCCTCTTCTATCTGCTGGGGCTGATCAACAGCGCGACCCGGATCTTCCGCGGCACCCCGGTATCGGCGCTGGATCTGTACAACATCCGCACCGCCGCCGCCGTCTCGGGGCGGTACCGCTACCCGTTTGAGTTCTACTTCTTCACCGCGACGCTGCTGCTGCTCTTTGTCTGGTTTCTCGCGGGCAAGGCGCGCTGGAAGGTACAGCGCCGGCGCAACCGCTGGATTGCGCGCGGTGCCTGCGCGGTGTCGGTCGTGCTCTTCTGCGCCGTCTTCTCCAACACCGCTTTTCTCAATGAGATCGGGATCAAGGACTATCTGTGGAACCAGAACATCGCCTTTGAGGACAACGGCCTGCTGCTGAGCGCCGTTTACAGCACCAAGTATCTGCAGGTGGAGCAGCCGGAGGATTACAGCGCCGACGCGGCCCAGCAGATCATTGACGAGACCCCACAGCCGGATCCCGTCACCCCTGCCCAGCAGAAGCCGAACCTGATCGTCATCATGAACGAGAGCCTGTATGACCTGCAGACGGCGGGCAGCTTTGAGACCGATCTGGACTATATGCCCTTCCTGCACAGCCTCGCCGGACAGCCCAACACCATCACCGGGCAGCTGCGGGTGAGCACCTTCGGCGGCGGCACCTGCAACACCGAGTTCGAGTTTCTGACCGGGAACACCCTCGGCTTCTTCCCCACCGGCAGCGTCGTCTATCAGCAGTACATCAACAGCGAGACCCCCTCTCTTGCGACCACCCTCGCGTCGCAGGGATACACCGTCGACGCGGTACATCCGTTTTACAGCTATTGCTGGAACCGCGACAAGGTCTACCCGCTGCTCGGCTTTGAGCATTTCTACGACCTGTCCGACTTCCCCGAGGCGCGGATGATCGGCAGCTATGCCAGCAACTGCGTGAGCGACGAATCCGATTTTGAAAAGCTGATCGAGCTGTATGAGAACAAGGATCCCGATCAGCCGATGTTCCTCTTCAATGTGACCATGCAGAACCACGGCGGTTACAGCAGCCTGATCAACGCGCCGGATGAGCTGGTACATATGAGCAAGGGGGATTACACCAGCGAATACGCCGACAACTATCTGTCCTTGGTCCGGGCGACCGACACCGCCTTTTCCGAGCTGATCGACTATTTCAGCGAGGTGGAGGAGCCGACCATCATCCTGATGTTCGGCGACCACGCCCCCAACCTGCCCGACGGGGTCTATGAGGCGCTGATGGGCAAATCGCTGGAGGCGCTCTCCCTCGAGGAGACTCAGCAGCGGTACACCACCCCCTTTGTCCTCTGGGCAAACTATGACATCGAGGGCAGCGGCACCACCGGCGAGATCACCAGCGCAAACTACCTTGCCACCCTGCTGCTGCGCACCGCCGGGCTTGAGACGACCCCCTACATGGACTTTTTGTGGGATCTCTCAAAGCAGGTGGAGGCGATCAACCTGAACGGCTACCGGGACGCGGAGGGGAACGAGTACAGCTATGAGGATGACTCCCCCTACGCCGACCTGATCGAGGAGTACCGCACACTGCAGTACAACTATCTGTTTGACGCAGACGGGCGGATCGACCAGATCTTCACACTGGGAGATCAGGCAGAAGAGTGACGATTTTGTCGCAGGAGGAGGCCGCGGATGGACTGTGAGAAGCTGCTGGGCGTTGCCACCGACATCGCCTATGACCTGCTCGAGAGCGGGGCCGAGATCTACCGGGTGGAGGAATCCATCCAGCGGATCTTTTCGGCCTACGGCGCGCGGGAGGGGTCGATCTTTGCCATCCCCACCCTGCTGATCCTCTCGCTGGAGGACGAGGAGGGCAATCCGCACACCGCCATCCGCCGGCTGGGAAACCACGGCAGCGACCTTGCCAGAGTGGGCGCCTACAACGACCTGTGCCGCAGCATCTGCCGCGACCGCCCGCCGCTGGAGGAGATCCCCGCCGCCCTCGCCCGGATCGGGCGCACCCCGCACTACACCCCGCTGCAGCAGATCTTTGCCGGCGGCTGCGTCGCCTTTGCCTTCACGCTGCTCTTCGGCGGGGGGATAAACGACGCGCTCTGCGCGCTGGTCTGCGGCATGGGGGTCAAGTGGATCCAGCACCTCTTTGAAAAGCTGGAGGCCAACGCCTTCTTCACCACCATCGTGGCCAGCTTTGCGGCCGCGGCGGGCACGCTGATCCTCGCGCAGGCGGGGCTGCTGTCGAACCTCGACAAGGCGGTCATCGGCATCCTGATGAATCTGGTCCCGGGGCTCGCGCTGACCAACGTGATGCGGGACATCATCGCGGGCGACCTCGTGGCCGGCCTGACCAAGCTGGTCGAGGCGCTGCTGACCGCGACCGGCATCGCGCTGGGCACCGGCGTCGCACTGAGCGTCTGGCAGGCGCTGATGGGAGGGATGCCGGTATGATCGAAACCTATCTTCTCCCCTGTCTGTATGCCTTTTTGGCCTGTCTGGCCTTCTGCTTCATCGTCAACGTCCGGGGGCGGATGCTCTTCTTCGCGCCGCTGGGCTCCAGCCTCGGCTGGCTGGTCTATCTGCTGTGCGGGCTCGCGGCGGAGGATCTGGTCTGCTACTTCTTCGCCACGGTGGCGGTGTCCGCCTATGCCGAGATCATGGCCCGGGTTCACCGCGCGCCGGCGACCGGTTTTCTGTTGGTCGGGCTCTTCCCGATGGTGCCCGGCGGCGGCATCTACTACACGATGGAATACTGCATCAACGGCGACACCGCGATGTTCCTTGAGAC
>CALXIJ010000063.1 GCA_944388335.1 uncultured Pygmaiobacter sp. | reverse complement strand
CCCTTCGCGTCGGGCAGGAAATGGGTGCTGCCCTTTGCCGTGTTCTGCACATCTTCTGCCGGAACGAGGACCTTCGCTTGGGTCGGATCTGTGACGATCTCTCCGTCCTCATTCAGGTAGTTGGCGTTCTCATCCACCAGAACGCCGACCTTTTGCACAGTGCCATAGACGCCGTTGACGGTGGGGACCTTGTACTCGATGGTCTTCTTCTCGCCGTTCTCGCCGATCTTGTATTCAAAGGTGGTCTTTCCATTGGCTTCGTAGACGCTCTCCATCGAGAATGCCGACTGCTCAACGTCGAGACGAATCTTGTAGGTCAGGGTCTGTGCCTTGCCCTCGGTCAGATCGGGGGGCCAGGAGAAGGTCTCTGTCTCCGTGTCAAAGCTGGCAGCGCTCTTGTTGCCGGAGACGTAGTAGTCGCCGTTTGTCAGGGCGGCGCTGGTCGCCGGCACAGGAACGGCGCCGTCATAGGCAAGATCGACAAAATACGGGCCCATCGGGTCGCTGACCGCGCTGGTCAGCTGCTCCTCGATCGACTGGCCGAGCTGGCCGAAGATCTTGTCGATATCCTCCGACCCTGCGGTGAGGGCATATCCCTCGCCGCTGGAAATATTCGAGAGGATCTTGTTGGTGTCTTCAGTCGTGTTATAGCCGATCGTATAGATCGAGGCGCCCGCGCCCTTCGCCCGCTGCGCTTCATACTGCGCGGCATACGCGGCGTTGAGGGTCAGCCGGTATTCTCGATGGCCTTCCCACTGGGGGACGGTGTACTCGGTATCGCTTCCGTTGCCTTCAGTGTCTTGATAGGTGAACCGGATTTTGCCGTCCAGATAGTCCTGATAGCTGGCGGTCGCCGTATAATAATCGTTCCACCAGTCGTAGCTCCAGTCCTCTTTCCAGTCCCGCGTGTCAAAATCCTCTGTCTCATAGTTGAACGTCGGGTTGCCGTCTGAGAGCAGCACGATGATCTTGTTCGAGCTGTCGCTGTCAGCGAGCAGCTTTTCCGCCTCATAGATACCGGCCTGCGTGTTCGTGCCGCCGTTGACGCTGAGGCCGTCGATGGTTTCCTTCAGCGTGCCGTTGGGGACGTCGTCGTAGACGTACTCCCAGTGGCCACTGAACCAGCCATCGTCTACCCAATACCTGTCAACAACAACCCGGTCTACCGAATATCCGGTAAAGCCGATCCGATCCGACGCATCCGTCGCGTAGGAAACCACCGCGACCCGGTTGGTGCTGTTCTCGGTGAGGACAGTGTCCACAAAGTTCTTGGCGGCCTCCTGCATGCTTTCCATGCTGCCGCTCATGCTGTTGGAGCAGTCGAGCACCAGCACGATGTCCGCGCCGGGCGAGCTGGCGGTGACCCCGTTGCCCTCTGTGGAGAGGGTGATGGTATACTCGTTCGGGTCGTCCGCCGACCGCACCGCGGTTTTGCTGATCCGAACCCAGCCGTCATGCTCGCCGTCCTGCAGGTCGAGCGTGGCCTTGTCCGGCCCGGTATACTCTGTGCCGTCCGCTTTATAGACGACGCAATCCGGCGCCAGATTCGGTTCATCTGCCGCAGAGACGCCGAACAGCCCGCTGGGAAGCAGCGTGACCATCATCATCAGTGCAAGCAAACCGCTGATTAACCGTTTCTTCATCCTTTCACTCCTTCTTTCATATTAATACAATCCTCTGGCCTTTGGCCGCACAGCCATCGGAAGGTATCCAGATAGAAAATGGCCGCCGCCTAATCCGCGGCCTCGGCAAGGGGATCCTGCTGCTCGCCCAGCGACTGGTCCATCAGCCGCAGAAGTTCCAGCGTGCTGCGAAAATGCCTTGTCTCATTCTTTTCCGCCCAGGTGACGGTACCCTGCCAGGTCGCGTTCTGCCGGAACTGGACCTGCACCACAAAGGTGGCTTTTCCTCCCCGCTTTTCCTTGAAGATTTCATCGCTCATGTACCGCTTCACCTCTTTTGGTCGTTTTCGGCAGCGTTCACGCTGCCGCGCATCATCCCGCCAGCCGCGGGGGCAGAAGGACGGCTGCGGGAAGGAGAGCTCATTATACAGCTCTTCCATGCCGCAGAGCAGCTGCATCACACTCTCAAAGCGAACCGGATGCGGAAGAAAGGGATTGTACCATCTGCCTGCCGGTTCCTCCGCACAGCATCGATCCACACAGACCAACACCCGCGTCGCGCCATTGGGGATGAAGACCGCTGCATTTTTGGTTTGCTCCATCCGCACCCCCCTTTCTAAAGGCGCATTGCCACACGCCGTCTACAATGCCATTATCGCATGATCCGGTCACCGTTTAGTCACCGTTTAAGTATTTTTCGTACCATTTTTTGCATTTTTTATATATTTGCTGCGACTGATATGTTGTTTTTCGAGATTTTACGTCGATCTTTTTTTCTTATTGTCGAATCATGTCTGCTTCTTTTGGGGACATACAGGCATAAAAAAAGAGGGCAGACGATTTAAAAACATCGTCCGTCCTCTTTTGCTTTTTCACAAAAAATTATATCGGGATCAGCGGCTGAAGGTTGCGAATCAGCCGCACCTTGCGGGAATGGTAGAGTTGTTTGAAGTTTTTTTCAATCCGGGTGAGCACCATCTGCCCATCCTCAAAGGTGATGGGGGAGAGCATCAACACATACTGGCTGCCGCTGCAGCGGGAAAAGACATCCCCACAGCGCAGACTCTCCACGATACAGCGATGCAGGGCATCCATACCCCGCTCGAGCAGATCATGGGACAGCTCCGCACCGTCCATCCCGACCAATCCCAACAATCCCAGATAGGTGGAGGAACCATTGCGTCTGGCGCTGCGCGCCTCAATTCGGTAGACCGTCTTAAAGACCTCATACTCACAGTAATACGCGCCGTCGACCCCCTCGGGATCCTCCCGCATATCCTCCCGCAGGATATCCAGATCGGTGCGAGCGGTCTGCGTAGTCTGGGAAATCTGCTGGTAAAGCGCGCGCATCTCCTCCGAAAGGCCAACCCCCATCTCACGGTAAAACAGTTCGCTGATCTGGTTATAGTAGCTCAGTGCCTGTGCCTGTTTTCCCAATCTGAACAGACTGATCAGGATATATTTGTGCGGCATCTCCTCAAACTGGTCAATCGCGACCGCCCTATTTGCTACCCGATACATCTCCACATAGTTCTTTGTCTGATCATACAGATCCAGCAGCGTTTGTACCGCATTGAAATAGAGGGTATGATAATGCCGGCTGAGAGGGACGACCCACGACATAAAGCTGGCGGCCGGCAAAAAATCCCCGCGGTAGAGTTCTACCGCCTGACAGTAGAGCGCGATCCGCTGATCCACCGGCAGCGCTGTATCCGCTGCACGGGAACAGCACTGCTCAAACTGCTCGGTGTCCACCTCACAGGGCAGGTCATTGTTCCAGCAATAAGCGCCATTGACAAGGCGGATGACCTCCTTGGCGAAGGGCGCGCCCGCTTTGGCAAACGCGGTGCGGATCCGATAGACCCTGTTCTTGAGCGCACCCGCCGGGTCGCCGGTGCCCTCCTCCCACATCGCGTCCATCAGCTCTTCCTGTGTGCGCTTTTTGTGTCGAAATGCAACCAGATATTGCATCAGACCCCAAATCTGATTCGCCCGGGTGCCGCTGGCATTGACCTGCTTGTCCCCAAGCAGAACTCGAAATTCGCCCAGCATTGAGATATTTATGCATGGTGCCTGCAACCCGATCCCCTCTTTTCCCATTTTGCCGACCAAAAAAGAGGCAATAAACCCCTCCCGGCAGATTTTTCCCTTTACAAGTATATCAGACAGGGGGTAAAATGAAAAGCACAAACCCCGCGAAAAAGGGCAGAATAAAAAGTCACGCATTTGTGCATTTAGCCTAATTTACAAGATTTTTATTCTTTTTTTCTGTCTTTTTTTCATTTTCATTTTAATTTATGTGACTTTTTCTTTTGTATTGTATCGCTGCTGTGGAAAGGGGCATCTGGGATATGGAGGGCCGCACAAATAAGAAACGGAGGATCTCCCCGCGTGGGATTTTATCGCTGATTTTCATCCTCTCCGGTCTCGCTCTGCTGGGATATTATGTCGCGGTCAACTGGGTTCCAAAGTGGTATCGGGAATGGACCTATCGGGAGAATTTGGATCTCTCCCTGCCGACGGTATCAGACCTCTCGCTGCTGCCGGAGGATCAATTCGTCGAGGATAACTACGCGCGGTATGTCTATCCCACCGACAGTTTTTTTATCTCGAACACAAGAAAGGAATATCAGAGCGGCGAGATGATCCTGCGGGTGCCGCGGCTTGCCTATGAGGGCGAGGTTCTGAACGGCACTGACCAGTGGACTCTCTCTCAGGGGGTAGGGCTGTACCAATACAGTGCGCTGCCCAGTTATGGGAATCCCAATGTCTCGATCGCGGGCCACCGCGGTGTGTACGGTGCTGAATTTTACAATATCGACAAGTTCGAAGAGGGAGATCTTCTGTATCTGGAATACGACGGTTTCCTGTTTACCTATGAATATCTCGAGACGGTTACCGTGTCGGTGGATGACTGGTCGATGCTCTATTGTACCGATTACAGCGCCATCACGCTGACCAGCTGCCTGATGGATGGGGACACCGAGCGGATCTGCGTGCGGGGGAAACTGCTGAAGGCCGAGCCTCTGGAGGAGGACGCGGAGGCAGCCAGCGCCTCCAACGCAGATGCTGCACAGGCGGGCTGAGTTGTTTTTCTTCGCAAAGAAGCTGATGTCCGCTCCGACATGGATGGCTTTTTCTGGGATCCTTGCTGCTTGCTGCGGCATATCTTGTTGCGGCTATTATTATATATGTGTGCAGGCGTCCCATGGCGGAATATCCGCTGCCAACACCCGCAGTATTTCCACGCTGGCATCTTGCCAATTTCGACCAAAAAGAAAAGCTTGCGATTTTGAGATTTTGATGTAAAATATTTGATGGAATGCACAGAAAAAGAAATATTTTTTGTGCAAAAGTCACGTATTTTGGATTTATTTTACCCTGCATTCAATTTTTGTTACTTAATTTTGCCGAGGGAGGTGGCGCTGGTGCGAAAATCTCTGCGGCGCCTTCTGGCGCTGTTTCTCTGCTTCGGTCTGCTGG
>CALXIJ010000062.1 GCA_944388335.1 uncultured Pygmaiobacter sp. | reverse complement strand
CCGCAGTGCAGTTTATGAATGAGATCTCGGTGCTGCGCACGCAGGCGGTCAATCCATTCGACACCGCCATCATCGACACCGGCTATTTTCACTGCGGTACTGCAGAGAACATCATCCCCTCCGAAGCAGAGATTGTGGGCAATGTTCGCGCCTATAACGACGAGCTGCGACTCGAACTCAAGCGCCGGATGGAGGGGATCGTCCGCGGGCTGGAATCTGCGTTTGAGGTCAAGTGCGACTATGAGCATAAATTCGGCTATGACAGCCTGATCAACGACCCTGCAATGGCTGCCGTATGCCGCACCGCCTGCAGCGAGATCTTCGGCGCTGAGAACATCCTTGCACCGGAGCCGTCGATGGGCTCGGAGGATTTCGCTTTCTACCTAAAAAAGGTCAAGGGTGCCTTCGTCTGGCTGGGCGTCGGGGACGGAGAGGGCGGCAGCAATGCGCTGCATACCCCGAATTTCTATCCGAGTGAAAAGGCCCTGCCGCTGGCAATGCAGATGCTCGCCAATATCGCCGTCACCTATTTGAACAGCTAAATCGCTTTGTGAGCCGCTCCATTCTTTTGGAGCGGCTATTTTTTTCTTTTTTCGCTAAAAAAACCTTTTTTTCGCTTGACATCTCATCGAAGCGGTTATAATCTATTCTTATAAAATTACAACTGTAAGTTTCAAGGATGGGGGTTGCTTTCAAGTGGATCAGCATTGTTTTTGGCGCTCCGTACTGAAACAGCTTTGCAAGAGTCTTGCGATTGGGGTGGATCGGGCCGCAGATGAGGAGGCAGCAGACAGTCTCTCTGCCGTCCCCCGCGCCGAATCCGGGCTCGAGTCCAAAAAAGGGGAAGTAAAATGAAGAATTACAAAAAACTGCCGGAATCCGAGCTGGAGACCATGCTGGTAGTCTGGCACAGCGAGATTCCGGTGCGGGGCAGTGATCTGGCTGCGGCGCTCTTCAAGACCCGCGGATGGAACAAAAGCACGGTTTTCACCCTGCTGCTGCGGCTGGTGGATAGGGGATTTCTCTCCTGCAGCAAGGAGGGCAAGAACAACTATTACCGGCCTCTGATCTCAGAAGAAGCATACCGTGCCTATGAGAGCCGCTCGATTCTCGACCGTTTCTATGCCGGTTCGATCAAAAACTTTGTCGCCGCCTTCTGCAGCGACAACAATTTGAGCAAAGAGGAGTTGGAACAGCTGCGGCAGCTGGTAGATGAACAAGCAGGAGGGCGGTGAATGGGATGCTTGACGCTTTGCTGTGGACTGCGGTCGCAGTCTCGCTGACAACCGGCGCTCTGGTTTTGCTCCTGTTGGCGCTGCGGCCTGTGCTGGGAAGGCTTCTCTCTCCCCGCTTTCTGACTGCGGTTTGGGCCGTGTTGGCACTGCGTCTGATCTTCCCGTTTGCGGTTCCACTGCCGGGGAATACGATCCTGTTCTCCTTTCATCCGCCGGTGCAGTTTGTGCAGACGGCAGCGGCGCCCGCAGGTCAGGATTTTCTGACAGACGTCGTCTCTGCCCCGCCCGACACGGGTGACACCGCCCTCGCCGGGACCGATTTTGCAGGGCAGACAGCTGCCGATTCGCCCGACCCCCTCCTTCCGAACACGTCGGACCAAAATACAGGCGCCGGAGCCGCGGCAAACAACACGGACCCCCTTGCGCAAAACGCCGCATCACAGTCGGCGGAAAGCAGCGCTTCGGTCAACCTGTTTTGGACATTTGTCAGCTCCCTCCAATCGGATCTGCGCCGCCTGCTCCTCAGTCTCTCCCCCGCCCGGCTTTTGCTTCTGCTCTGGGGAGCTGGAAGCGCCTTCCGGCTGAGTTTCGAACTTCTTTTTTCCCTGCGCTTTCGCCGCTCGCTGCTGCGCTGCTGCTCCGATGCGGTGGACCCCGCGCTGGCCGAGCAGATCCGCGCGGCCACGGATGAGATGCGGATGAAGAAGTCCCCTCCCGTCTACACCTGCTCCCGGATCTCAGGGCCGATGCTGGTGGGCTTTTTCCATCCCGTGCTGCTTTTGCCCGATGCCGACCTCTATACAGCGGAGGACTGGGACTGTATGCTGCGGCATGAGCTGACCCACTACCGCTGTCGCCACATGCTCTATAAACTGATGCTGCTTCTGCTCTGCTGTCTGCAATGGTGGAATCCCGCCGCCTATCTGCTGCGCCGTCAGGCGGACCGGGATCTCGAGCTCGTCTGTGACAGCTGGGCACTGAGCGGCAAAACCGCAAGCTATCGCGCAAAATATGGCCGCGCGCTGCTCAACAGCGCATCCCCTCACCGCAGGCTGGGGGATAGGTGCAGCAGCTGCTTCTATCGGGAAGGCGTCCGGGTGATGAAGCGGCGGCTGCTGAATATCTTCGGCAAGAGCGGACGCCGTGGCTCTCTCCCCGCGCTGGCGGCGATGCTGGCGCTCTGTCTTGCGGTGAGCGGCTGTGTGATGCCGGTCATCGACTCATCCGTGCAGTCCGGGACTGTGCAGACCGAGACCGTGTTCTCCGATCCCGCCGTCCTGCTTGACGGCGCACCCCCCGCCGAGATCCACGAGATCTCGACCGCCGAGGAGCTGGTCGCCTTTGCCGAGGGGGTCAACAGCGGAGAGCTCGACAGTGAAAGCGGCGATTGGTGGGTGCTGACCGACGACATCGATCTCACCGGCATCGACTGGGAGCCGATTGGAAAGGTTCCTTCCGCACTGCGCGGAAATCGGTACGATTATCTGTATCAAGATCCCGGTCACTATGTAAATTTTTTTAACCTCTATTATGATCTTCCTCTGATCTACTTTGATGGGCAGGGGCATTATGTCAACGGGATGTCCTGCTCGGTCAGTGAAGCCTATGGCGGCTTTTTCTTTTCGGTTGCCTCCGGCTCGATCATCCGCAATCTCAATGTCACCGGCAGCGTGATTGCGCCCTGCTGCGGCGGACTGATCGGCTATGGAAACGGCCTGATTGAAAACTGCAGCTTTTCGGGAGATGTGCAGGGATACCGGTTTGTCGGCGGGCTTGTCGGCTATGGGGATCCGGATCTCACTGTAAACCATTGTATCGCCACGGCAAATGTCTCGGGCGCGCACTCTGTCGGCGGTTTTGCGGGCTTTGGAGGCAGCTTTTTCGACTGCTATGCGGGCGGCAGCGTCTCAGGGGTTTCCCTTGCGCGGCAGCACCGATTGACCGGTCTTCCGTCGGACGGAGACACTGAATACGTATCCACCGTCGGCGGCTTCATCGGGAGTGATTTTCAATCACTGGAAAACTGCATCGCAGATACCCAGATGTTCTGTTATGACGACAGTTCCTATTTTGGCTCTTTTATCGGGCAATCTTCCTTTCCCCTCGGTGACAGCTGTTATTATAACCGGGAGCGCAATCAGAACTGGAGTTTTGGGACGATACAGCTTCCCATTGAAAACGGAGAATTTTCAACAGATGGTCCCCTCGTCACGGTCAAGGAGGAGCTATCCGGAATCTCGCCGCAGGGGCTGAGCAGCAAAGAAATTTTTGAACTGCTCTCCTCTTTTTGGACATCCTACACCCCAAAATCCGTTGAGGGCGCGTCTGCCATCTATAATCCGCGGGATTTCATTCCGGCAGAGGAGTCGACCAATCGTTTTTATCGGCGCAACTATTTGGATTGGTTTGCCGATACCGGCCTGCTGGAATGCAGCTTTTCCGCAGATGATTTTTCCGCTCTCGGCCCCACAGAGACCCGTTCCTCCCTTGCAAATCCCCTCTTTGCGGCTTTTTCCAAGACCTTGCTCCTTGAATTTGTCCTCGAATCGCCCAGCCCTGAGACCTACGGAAAAGAAGGCTGGATCCCTCGCGATTATTTTGAGAGCTTCTTCAATTCCTTTCTCCCCTGCAGTTCCTATGTATTGCCCAGCTTGTTCTCCGATTGCTATGATCCCCAGAAGAACAGTTACTATTATGTAAAGAAGGACCCTGTGCAGCAGACCTTAATCCGGGTCACGGAATCTCGCTGGGCCGTTGCGGACAGAGAGCTTATACTGAATTATGAACTGTACCGGGTACCCGAAAACGCCGCCGACTTCTGGCAGAAACCGGTATGGATCGGCTCCGGAACGGCGGATCTCCTGTTTGACACAGAGGGATCTTGGACCTTTCTCTCCAACACATACACCCCGATCGATGCCTAACGCTCTGCTTTACGCATCCTTTTACGGCCCTTGCCGTATATTGGCAAGGGCCATATCTTTCCGCGGTCAGTTTACATTTGTAATTTATTATAGGGTAAAAGATTGAATTGGAGGGATATCCGATGCTTCCTGAACAGAGGACCGATGCCGACATGCTGCATCAGGCGCAGCAATTTGTCGCAGCGCATCCGAGGGGGTGCCTGATGCAGTCGCCCCGCTGGGCGCTGGTGAAACCGAACTGGGGCCACCATCTGCTGCTCTCCCACGCGCCGGATGGCCGGCTGCGGGGCAGCATGCTGGTGCTGACCCTCGCCGACCGCGGCGACGGCAGCGCATTGCTCTACGCACCCCGCGGTCCGGTCTGTGATCCGGAGGATCACTGCGCAGTAAAGGAGCTGATCGAAGGGGCGCGAACCCTCGCGGTTGGCTTTTCTCATGGGGAATTCAAATGCGATCCCCTGATCGAGGAGGGGGAAAGCGGCGCGATCGCATCGCTGACCAGCGCCGGGCTTCGGTTTGTGCCGGGAGCTGCCTTCGGGCAGACCAGCCAGCCGCGGCAGAACGTGGTGCGGGGCGATCTCGCCGGCCTTGACGAGCAAGCCCTGCTGTCTCGTCTGTCTTATAAGACCCGCTATGCTGTCCGGCAGGCGCAAAAAGCGGGGCTGCGCTGTGGTCCAGAGCGGGGCGATGCGGCCTTTTGCGACTTTTTCCGTCTGTATCTTGAAACCGGGCGCAGGCAGCGTTTCGCCACCCGCCCGGCGGACTATCTGCGCGGGCTGCTCGCTGCCTTCGGCAAAGATGCACGGCTCTACCTCTGCCGTGCGGCAGGCGGACAGCCGCTTGCCGGAGCGATTGCGGTTGCCTTCGGGCAGCGGCTGAGCTACCTGTATTCCGGGTCGGCGCGGTTGCAAAGCGACCCGGGCAGCGGCTATCTGATGCAGTGGGAACTTCTGCGCTGGGCGCTTGCTTCCGGCTGCGCGTTCTATGACATGGGCGGGATCAGCACCGACCCGCAGGAATCCCCGTCACTGTACCAGCTCTATCAATTCAAGCGCAAATTCGCCCCCGCCGTCAGCTATGCCGGGGAATTTTCCTTTTCTTTTTAAAAATGATTGTCTTTGCGCAAAAAAGGTCTTGTGCTGATTCTTTCAACGTGGTATTTTCTTTTATGATAATCTTCGTTTTTGTGAAACCTTGTCTTTTATCCACGAGAAAGAGGGCGTTTTGATGGGGCAAAAAATTATTCTCAGCGCAGACAGCACCTGTGACCTCGGGCCGCAGCTGCAGCAGCAGTATCAGGTTCATTTCTACCCGTTCCACATTCTGCTGGAAGGCCATTCCTACACCGACAGTGTGGATATTCACCCCGAGGATCTCTATCAGGCATGGCGCCAGCGCCGCCAGCTGCCAAAGACTGCGGCGATTACCCCGACCGAGTATGTCGATTACTTTCGCCCATGGGTCGAGGCGGGGTTTGAGGTGATCCATCTCAACCTCGGCTCCTCCCTCTCCTCTGCCTATCAGAACTGCTGCACCGCTGCCCGCACCCTCGGGCATATCTATCCGGTGGACTCCTGCAACCTCTCGACCGGCACCGGACTTTTGGTTCTGCGGGCCGGTGAGATGATCCGCGAGGGGCTCTGTGCCAGAGAGATCCAGCAGAATCTGATCCGGATGATCCCCTGCAGCCACGCCAGCTTTGTGCTGGACACCCTTGAGTTCATGCGCGCCGGCGGCCGATGCAGCGCAGTGGCCGCTTTCGGCGCGAATCTGCTGCGGCTCAAGCCCTGCATTCAGGTTCATCCGGAGAAACAGGGTGCGATGGCGGTGGGCAAAAAGTACCGCGGCCCGATGGAAAAGGTGCTTCCTGCCTATATTCAGGACCAGCTGTCTGCCTATTCCGACTTTGTTCCGGATCATGTCTTTGTCACCCACTCCGGCATATCGGATGATCTGCTCTCCCTCGCCTGCAAGACGGTGGAAAAGGCGGGAATTTTCCGCCAAATTCACGTCACGCAGGCCAGCTGCACCATCTCCTGCCACTGTGGGCCGAACACCCTCGGCGTTCTCTTTATGACACGGGAGTAACCCGAGCTGCGGATCCCCGATTATCTGTCCGCCAGATGTTCTGGATCGGTCCATTTTTACAAAAACCAAGAGCGGTGGCCTTTTAAAAGGCCGCCGCTCTTGTTCTTCTGCTCTGCCGTACCGCCAAAAGGCGGACTGATTTGCCCCTCACTCTCCCATCTTCCACTGAGAGAGGGGCGGATCGATCAGATACTCCGCCTTTACCGCCGGGACATAGTAGGCGCCAAAGGTGCGCAGACCGTTTTCCTGCGCAAGCGCCGGCAGCTCGACCCAAAAGCGATAGTAGGGTGCGACTGCCTGCGTACCTTCGCGGTAGACCAGTTCGGTCCGCGCGAGGTATTCGACGCCGGGGAATGGCTCGGTCACACTGGTATAACAGCTGCCCTCGGCCAGCAGTGCCGCCGCCTCTTCTGCCGAGATCAGCGGATAGTCGCCCATCTTCTCCCCCACCGCCTGCGTACCCCACAGCCGGAACATGGTGCAGGCGTTTCCCGTCTCATCCAGATAAAACTGCAGCCCGCCGAACCCGAACTCCAGCAGCTGGCGCTCCAGTGTGCCGCCGCTGCGCACCGCGAGGGTCAGTTTTTTCTCTCCGCTATCGCTGTAGGTCACCTGCGCCTGCGGCTGCGGATTCACCGTCCCCAGCTGCTCGGCATACAGCCCCGCGAGGTAAAGAGAGGTGCGCTCGGCATCGGCAAGGGTGCTCTGCTGGGTCAGTCGGTATTCCTGCGGCAGTTTCAACGGCTCTGTCAGCCGCACCGTAAACTCCCCGGTGGTGAGGATCTCAAACTCTGCGCCCTCCGCCTCAGCACTCGCAGAATAGGGGCGGGTGTTGATCTCGTAGTTCGGGTCGGTGTCCGGATCGCGCCCCTGCTGCTCCAGCCTCTGCCGGTATGCCGCTATCTGCTGCGCGTCCGGGATGATCCTGACCGCATCGACCTCATAGCCCAGCGCCGCGGCGAGCGCCCGCAGCTGCTGTTCCATCTGCTGTGCATCCAGCCCGAACTGCACCGCCCCCTCCGCTAAAAGGTCGTTCTGGTTGCGGTAGACCGGAAGGGTTTGGGGAGTCGTTTGGCCCTCCTGCCAAGGGCCCGTGCCGCCAAGCTCCTGCGCATCATAAGCGAGAACCCCTTCAAACCCAAATCCGCCCGCCGCAACATCGGCAAAGAAGGGTTCCAGCGTCTGCTCGGCGGCATCTTCCCGATTTTCCCCTGCCTCTGCCTGCAAGCTGTCCTGTGCGCTGCCGGCGCCCCCTGACAGCCACGGCGCCATCCGCAGCCACGGCAGGGCCATCAGCAGCGCCGCGCAGGCCGCGAGCGCCACCCATCTGCGCCGCCGGATCACCTGCAGCCGCTCCGGCCGCTGTGCCTCTAAGACGAGATCTTCCTCCAGCAGGCCGATCGCCCGCATCAGATCCTCCGCTCTCATATCGTCACCCCCTGACCTGAGAGAAACGCCCTCAGCCGGGCGCGGGTCCGGCTGAGGATTGTGCGGACATTTCCCGCGCTCAGCCCCGTGCTGCGGGCGATCTCCTCCACCGGATCCCCGTACCAATACCGCCTCACAAAGACAACCCGCGCCGTGCGGCTCTGGCCGCGCAAAAAGCCGCCGATGCTCTCCGCCAGTGCGGCGCCTTCCAGCTCCGGTTCCACCTCCTCCCGCCGGGCAGACACTCCGACAGCTCATCCAGCAGATACTGTGCCGGGCAGCTGCGCTTTTGTGCGGTGTAGTAGTCGACCCTATCCAGCGCCAGATTTCGGGCAATCCTGCCCAAGAACGGCGCAAGCCGCTGGGGACGGTCGGTAGGCATCGCATTCCACGCCGAGAGCAGGGTGTCGTTTTCACACTCCTCCACATCCTCCCGCCGGTTTCCCAGAAGGTTGCGGATGATGGTCCGGCAGTAAGCGCCGTATTTGCGCGAAGTCTCCCGCAGCGCCTCCTCGCTGCGCTTCCAAAAGAGTTCCACAATCGCCCAATTCTCCAGCATAAGATGTTCCCCCCCTTGATCTGCGTCCCCGCCGACCGAGCAGCTTGATCCTTTTATCCTTAAAGACGGGAAAAAGAACAAAATCTTACAGGTTCCTCACAGGATTCTCACAAAAAAATCCCGGCAGACGGGTCCTCCGCTGCCGGGATTTGGGGTCGGTTTTATTTTTTCTCCTCGCGAATGGGAGAGAGATACTTCAGCTCATAGCTTGCCAGACGGTCGTTGTAGTCCTCCACATAGCCCTCGTGCAGTTTGCGCCGCAGCTCATGCGCGTCGAAGTCGCCGTCATCGTTCTCGTTGCCGATGACCCGCGCCGCAATGTTGGAGCAGTGGTCCGCAATCCGTTCCAGATTGGTCAGCACCTCGAGAAAGACCACGCCGCTTTGAATGGCGCACTGTCCATTCTGCAGCCGCTCGATGTGGCGGTTGTGCAGCAGCTCGCAGATGCTGTCGATCGTCTCCTCCAGAGGCTCCACGCTCGCGGCAAGCTCCGCGTCGCTGTGGCGGAAGCTCTTCTCCGCCAGCTGGATGATCTCTTTGATCGCCTTGTCGAGCACATCCAGCTCATACCGGGCCGACTCAGAGAAGGTCAGTTCCTTGTCAAAGATCTCGCCGCTGCGCTCCACCACATTGATGACATAGTCTCCGATCCGCTCAAATTCGGTGATGTAGGCCAGCAGATCAGACACCTTGCGGCTCTCGGTCTCGGACAGCTCCCGGTCGGCGACCTTGACCAGATAGTTTCCGATATAGTATTCCAGCTTGTCGATAATGTCCTCGCGGGCATTGACCTGCGCGATGGTCTCAATGTTGTGGTCATACAGCAGCGGAATGGCAACATCGTAGTTGAGACGGGCGTTCTGCGCCATCTTCTCCACCGCACCGTGGGCCTGCTGGATCGCAACCGCCGGGGAACCGAACAGACGCTCGTCCAGTACCGGCATCTCGTTGTCCTGCTCCTCGTCCCCTTTGTCGGGAATGGTGAGGGTGGCAAGGCGCGCCAACACCTTGGTAAAGGGGATAAACATCAGGGTGGTAACCACATTGAAGAAGGTGTGGAAGTTTGCGATGTCTCCGCGGTTCATGACATCATTCCAGAACGGAACCCCCACCGTGTAGCGGATGCCGTAGAGCACCGTCATAAAAACCACGGTGCCGATGATATTGAAATAAAGGTGAACGAAGGCGGCCCGCTTTGCACCCTTGGAGGCGCCGATCGAGGCGATCAGCGGGGTGGAGCAGGTGCCGATGTTCTGCCCCAAAATGATGGGGATGGCGCTGCCCCAGGTCACCGCGCCGGTGGTAGAGAGCGCCTGCAGGATACCCACCGAAGCCGAGGAGCTCTGGATCGCAATGGTGACCAGTGCGCCGGCGAGGATGCCGAGGATCGGGTTCTGCAAACTGGAAAACAGTTTTAAGAACAGGGGGCTGTCCTTGAGCGGGGCAACCGCATTCTCCATCGTGAACATGCCGGTGAAGAGCACCCCGAACCCGACCAGAATCTGGCCGATGTTGCGCTTGCCCGGCGCCTTGAAAAAGACAAAGAGGATCGCGCCGATAAATGCGAAGATCGGTGCGAGGGTCGTCGGCTTGAGCAGCTGCAAAAAGATATTCTCCCCGCCCAGATCCGAAAGGCGGATGATCTGGCCGGTGACGGTGGTGCCGATATTGGCGCCCATGATGACACCGATCGCCTGCGGCAGCTGCATGATGCCGGAGTTCACCAGACCGATGACGATAACGGTTGTGGCCGCCGAGGATTGGATCAAGCCGGTGAGCACCGCGCCCGAAATCACCGCCATCACGGTGGTGGAGGTCAGCTTTTTGAGGATGCCCTCCATCTTGCCGCCTGCCAGCTTTTCGAGGCCGGAACCCATGATACTCATGCCGTACAAGAACAGCGCAATGCCGCCCGCCAGTGAGATCACCGAAAAAATATTCATCGTATCCCCCGTTTTTCGATAGTGTGAGAAGCCGGTATCCTTCGACCAAATCCGGCAAACTCCGCATACAAGTTTAGTATATCATCCTTTTGTAAAAGGGTGGTATAGTTTTCGTAATGCCGCGATCAAAAAACGTAATGCTGCACAAAAAATTAAGAAGTTCTTAGCCATATTGGCTAAAAACTTCTTTTTTGTCTCTTTCACTCTGAAATAGTGACCGCAACCCCTGCCGGCATACAGATCGCATATTCCCCCTCGCTGTCAAGATAGCCGAATCCCTCGCACAGGTGGTCGGGACACTGGGAATTGATAAACCGAATTTTGCCCTCACGCACTTCCAAGGTAACCGGCAGCGCCGCCCCCTCGATCTGGTAAATGCCATCCTTGGACAGGTCAATCTCCTGACTCTCCGCGCCGTTTATCGTCACGATTGCCCGGGCGCCCGCGGGGCGCAGCAGATAAAACAGCGCGATCCCCGCCGCGACAAGCAGCAGCGCTCCCAGCAAAAACAGATCTTTCTTCTTGAATAGCTTCATCTGCGGTATCTTTTCCTCCTGCATCCTTGTCTTTTGGGTATTATACCCAACCGCCGCATTGGCTGCAACCATGCGGTTTCCTTTTCTTGTTCTCCTGCGCGGCAGGTGGTATAATGAGCGGAGTATTTTCCAGACAGATTCAATAAAGAGGTGACTTCAAAATGGATCTTTCGTCTCTCAGAGCACAGGCGCAGCAGTTTGTACAGCAGCATCAGCAGGAGGTGATCGATGACATCTCCCGTCTGGTGGCGGTCAAGAGTGTACGGGGTGAATCGGGTCCCCACGCGCCGTTCGGACCGGGTCCGCGCAGGGCGCTGGACGCCGCTCTTGCAATGGCCGGCGAGATGGGGCTGCAATGCGCGGATTACGATTACCTCGGCAAGGCATCCGTCCCCGGCAGCGGGGAGAAAACCATCGGCATCGTCGCCCATCTCGACGTCGTGCCGGAGGGCGGGGGCTGGAACAGCGATCCCTATACCCTCACCCAGAAGGAGGGCTGGCTGATCGGCCGCGGCGTCGTGGACGACAAGGGGCCCGCGGTGCTGGCGCTTTGGGCCGCCCGCTTCTTTGCCCAGCAGCCCCAGCGTCCCCGCCACGGCATCGAGGTTCTGCTCGGCTGTGACGAGGAGTGCGGGATGAGCGACCTCAAGCGGTATCTTTCGGAGCACCGCGCCCCCGATTTTGCCTTTACTCCGGACGGCGCGTTCCCGGTCTGCAACGGGGAAAAGGGCGGCTTTACCGGGGAGTTTGTCAGCGCGCCGCTCCATGGCGTCCTGCTCGATTTCAGCGGCGGCTTTGCCCACAACGTCGTGCCGGACCACGCCGACGCGCTGGTTCGTCTGGACGCCGCCGGGTTGCCCGCGGCGGAGGGAATCACCATCTCCCCCTGCTCCGAGGGCGCCCGGATTGAGGCGACAGGCATTGCCGCCCACGCCTCGACGCCGGAGGGCTCCCGCTCCGCGATCGGGATGATCGCGTCTTACCTGCTCGCGCTGCCCGAGGTCACCGGTGTTGAGCGGAACGCACTCGAATTGGTCTATGACCTCGCCGTCTCCCACGATGGAGAGAAGCTCGGCATCGCTTCCTGCGATGGGATCTTTACCCCGCTGACCATCATCGGGGGCGAGATCTGGATGAAAGACGGTATCCTGACCCAGAATCTCGACTGCCGCTATCCCACCTCGATCACCGGTGAGGAGATCGCCGCTAAACTGGCGCAGCGGGCCGAGAAAGCCGGAATGCGTCTGGAGCACAGCAGCTTCAATCCGCCGTTCTATATTCAGCCGGATTCCCCTGCGATCCTCGCGCTGCGCACCACCTATCGCACACTAACCGGAAAGGACGACACCCCCTTCACGATGGGCGGAGGCACCTATGCCCGATGCATGCCCAATGCGGTGAGCTTTGGCATCGAGGAGGAAAAGATGACCTATCCCGCCTTTGCCGGCCCGATCCATGCCGCAAACGAGGGGTTCCCCATCGAAAAGCTGATGGAGGCACTGGTCATCTTCATCTGCGCACTGGGCGAACTGATGGAGGTCGATCTGTAATATTTCCGCCCACGCACCACCGCGCTGCGATCTCTTCTTTCAAACCGAAGTAAAAGCCAGGCGCTCCCCGAAAGAATCTCCTTCGGGGAGCGCCTTGTTCTCTTTTTTTGCGGTGTTCCCGTTCACCGTATCCGCTTTTTCTCAGCGGCAGAATTTTTCGATATAGGCGTCCAGCGCATTCTGAATCACCTTGCGCGCCTCCTCGGCGCCGGCCACATCATTGACCACCGTCTCCTTGCCCTCGAGGTTCTTGTAGACGGTGAAAAAGTGACGCATCTCGGAATAGATGTGGTTGGGCAGCTCGCTGATGTCCTTGTACTCATTATAAGTCGGATCCTCAAAGGGGATGGCGATGATCTTTTCATCCCGCTTGCCGGAATCCATCATCGACATCACGCCGATGGGGTAGCAGCGCACAAGGCTCATCGGCAGGATATTCTCACTGCAGACCACCAGCACATCCAGCGGATCTCCGTCCTCCGCGTAGGTGCGGGGGATCAGGCCGTAGTTGGCCGGATAATGGGTGGAGGTATAGAGGATCCGGTCCAGAATGATATGGCCGGTTTCCTTATCCAGTTCGTATTTGTTCTTGGATCCCTTTTCAATCTCGATGACCGCGATAAAGTTATCGGGATTGATCCGGGACGGATTGATATCGTGCCAAATATTTGACATTGTATTCCCACCTCTTTTTTTGGATTCTAATAGTATACCATAGAATCACAAAAGAGGAAAGTCCTGCCGCAAAAGGCAGCCCCTACTCAGCCCAGCGCGGTGTCCAGCAGCATCATCAGCGCAAACCCCAGCATCGAGCCGATGACCCCCGCGTGGTCATGCCCGCCGCCGCTTGCCTCCGGGACCAGCTCTTCCACCACGACATAGATCATCGCCCCCGCCGCGAAGGAGAGCAGATAGGGCATCACCCGGGCCATTGTCACCGCCAGCAGGACCCCGATCAGGCCGCCCAGCGGCTCCACAATGCCCGAGAGCGCACCATAGACAAATGCGCGGGGACGGCTGAACCCTTCCTTGTATAGCGGCAGGGAGATCGCCGCCCCTTCCGGCATATTCTGCAGCCCCATCCCGAGGGCCAGCGCAGCCGCGCCGGCCAGCGGCACCGCGCTCTGAGGCCCTGCGGCGGCCATCGCGAAGGCAAGGCCCACCGCCATTCCCTCCGGCAGGTTGTGCAGCGTCACCGCCAAGACCAGCAAGGTGGTGCGCCGAAAGCCGGACGGCACCCCCTCCGGCTGCTTTTCCCCGGGATGAAGGTGCGGCAGCAGATGATCCAGCGCAAAGAGGAAAACTCCGCCCATCAAAAAGCCCAGCGTCGTGGGCAGCCATTCGGGCTGTCCCTGCTGCCGGGCCTGCTCCTGCGCCGGGATCAGCAGGCTCCAGATCGAGGCGGCGATCATCACGCCGGCGGCAAATCCCAACAGGCTGCGGTGCAGCGCGGGAGAGAGATCTTTCTTCACTAAAAAGACCACCGCCGCGCCGAGCGCAGTGGCGGCAAAGGTAAATCCTGTGCCGAGCATGGCAAGGAGCAGTGGGTCATTCATCATGGGCGGGACGCCTCCCTCAACGGATAGAGTTTTCTCCAGTATAGCATCTCACCTGTCCGAATGCCACGCTTTTCCAGTTTTTGCTCTCACACTTTTTTGTCCTGTTTTCTCTCCTTATGCGCTCTTTGCCCGAAATGCCGCCCCGATTTTTTCAGAATTTCCCACAATGAAAACGAAAAAAATTCTTTTTCCACAGTAAAAAACGCAGCCAGAAAAAATTGGGGGAGGCCGGTGACGCAGTTTACCCCTGCGGAAAGATTTCCTTGCTGTTCATCTTTGCCAGCACCGTCTCGTCGCTCTCCTGGTACCGCCCGTCCCGCAGCTCGGGCGGCTGTTCCGCGCCGGCGTAGTAGAGCGCACCGTGCAGAGCGCCCCCTCGCAGAGCGCGTGCGGCCGCGTGTGACGGCGCGATGCTCCCGCCCGCCGCTGCCCTCTTTACAGCGTCGGACTTCTGCTGCGCATCCGGCGCGTTCTTCGCCTGACGCGGCGCCGCATCGGGTACCGGCACGACATCGGGATCACATTCCATCTCACCGCGCACAAACCGTTCCAAGCTGCTCTCCTCCCCCTCGGAGAGCGCCGAGGGCCGCTTTTCTTTTTTCATACAAATCACCTCTCCTCTATTCTGTCTTGAATACGGCTGGATATGCGCGGGCGGGGCTTGCACAGGGCCCGTCAGGGTTGCTATAATACAAGACATATACTGAGAAAAGGGGCTGAATGTGATGGATGAGCTGCAGCAGGCGCGTGCCGAGATCAATCAGGTGGACGCGGAGATGGCAGCGCTCTTTGAGCGCCGGATGGCCGCCGTGCGTCAGGTGCTGGAGTACAAGCGCGCGCACGGCCTGCCGGTGCTGGACACCGCCCGGGAAAAGGAGGTCATTGCCCGCGCCGTCGCGCGGCTGCGGGATCCCTCCCTGTCGGAGTAGTAAACCCGGGCGCTGAAAAAGATGATGGAGGTCGCCCGCGACTATCAGTCCCTCCAGCTGGAATCCTTCCGGGTCGGCTATCCCGGGGTGGAGGGGGCATTCTCCCACATCGCCGCTTCCCGCGTCTATCCCGGCCGCACCCAGCGCGCCTTCACAACCTTTGAAGAGGTCTTTGCCGCGGTGCAGAACGGCACGGTGGATGTCGGGGTGGTCCCGTTTGAAAACTCCTACACCGGCGAGGTGGGCGAGGTGCTGGACCTGCTCTGGCGGTATGACTGCCATATCATCGGTCGGTATGATCTGGACATCCGGCAGAATCTGCTCGCGCTGCCCGGCGCCCGACTGGAGGATCTCAAACAGGTCTATTCCCACCATCAGGCGATCAGCCAGTGCCAACAGTGGCTGTCCGGTCACTCCTTTGAGGTCATTCCCTACCCCAACACCGCACTGGCCGCAAAGTATGTCAGCGAGTGCGGGGACAAGGCCAAGGGGGCAATCGCCAGCGCCGACACCGCCGCACTGTACGGGCTCTCGATCCTCGCGCCCGACATCAACACCAGCGCCCAGAATGTGACCCGGTTCGTTCTGCTCTCCAAAACGCCTCCTGTGGGCGGCAACCGATTTGCACTGGTCTTTACGGTGCGCCATGATGCGGGTGCGCTGGCAAAGGCGATGCAGATCATCGGGGGGCGCGGATTCAACCTTGAGAGCATCCGTTCCCGCTCAATGAAGGAGCTGGCGTGGCAGTATTATTTTTATGCCGAGGTGGTTGGGGATCCCTCCTCCCCGCAGGCCGTCCAGATGCTGGACGAGCTCTCCGGCGCTTGCAGCCAGCTCAAGCTGCTGGGCAGCTGGCAGGATGGGGCCAAAGCGTGAAACCCTCTGCCCAAAATTCCGCTATTTTTCCGTTGACAATCCGACAGGATTCTTTTATACTGTTACCAATCCGTTTGATTTTGAGGAGAAAAGAAATGCATTCGTCTAACCACAGCGCAGTTTATTTCTTTAGCTTTGGCTTTGCTTATTACTTTAGCAAGGTCAACTCTGTGCTGCGCGAAAACGGTTTGAACGAGTGGTGAATTTCACCTTTTGCTGAAACTGCGGCGGCCTGCACAGAGCGGGCCGCCGTTTTTTTCTGATTTTCTCGGGGGGGATTGCCGGATGGAAGAATTGAGGATGGAGCTCGGGCCAAACAGCTATGACATCCTGCTGCAAAAGGGGCTTTTGGACCGCGCGGGGGAACTGCTCTCCCTCGACCGTCAGGTGCTGATCGTCACTGACAGCGGGGTGCCGCGATCCTATGCCGCGCGCCTTGCCCGCCAGTGCCGCGCACCGGTGACGGTGCGGCTGCCGCAGGGCGAGCTGACCAAACGGTTTGGGATGCTGCAGCGGCTTTTGCGCAGGATGCTGCAGGCGGGTTTTACCCGCGAAAGCTGTGTCGTCGCGCTGGGCGGCGGGGTTGTGGGGGATCTTGCCGGTTTCGCCGCCTCCTGCTATATGCGCGGGATCGACTTCTATAACATCCCCACCACCCTCCTCAGTCAGGTGGATTCCTCGATCGGCGGTAAGGTCGCCATCGACTTTGAGGGGGTCAAGAATATTGTCGGCGCCTTTTACCAGCCCCGTCGGGTGCTGATCGACCCACAGCTGCTCTCCACCCTTCCCCCGCGCCAGCTGGCAAACGGTCTGGCGGAGGTAATCAAGGCCGGGGTCGTCGCCGAGGCGCCGCTGCTCGCCCTATTGGAGCAGGAGGACGCCCTTTCCCACCTCGATCAGATTCTGCTGGGCGCGCTGCGCTTTAAAAAGCGGATCGTCGAGCAGGATGAGCGGGAATCCGGTCCCCGCAAGCTGCTCAACTTCGGCCACACTATCGGCCATGGAATTGAGAGCGTCTGCGGCATCTCTGACGGCAAGGGGCTGCTGCACGGGGAGTGCGTCGGGCTCGGGATGCTGCCGATGTGTACCGATCCGGCGCTGCGTCTCAGGGTCGGGAAACTGCTTGAGCGATACGGCCTGCCCACCCATCTTCCCTTTGATCCGAACGCGGTTTTTGCCGCGGTGTGTCACGATAAAAAATCCACCGCACAGGGGGTCACCGTCGTCATCGCAGAAGAGGCGGGCGGTGCAAGGTTAAAAGAGGTTTCCCTCGATTGGCTTCACCGGCTGATTGAGCGGGAAGCAGAGGAGGGCATCGGCAGATGAAGAGCGTATTCGGGAACAATCTCACCCTTTCCCTCTTCGGGGAATCCCACGGGCCCGCGATCGGAGCGGTGTTGGACGGGCTTGCGCCCGGCATCCCACTGGATCTCGAGTCCATCCGCCTGCAGCTGGATCAGCGCCGCGGAGAGGCAAACCTCTCCACCGCGCGGCGGGAGGCGGACCGTTTTGAGCTGGTCAGCGGCTTTTTCAACGGGTATACCACCGGCGCGCCGCTGACCGTTTTGATCCGAAATGAGGACACCCATTCAGGGGATTATAGCCAGCTGCAAACGCTGATGCGCCCCTCCCACGCCGATTACACCGCCCAGTGCAAATACCACGGCTATCAGGATTACCGCGGCGGCGGTCATTTTTCCGGCCGGATCACCGCCCCTGTGGTGGTTGCCGGGGCAATCTGCCGCCAGATCCTCGCCAGTCACAGCATCCTGCTGGGCAGCCACCTTCTGCGCTGCGGCGGGGTGGAGGACGCCTCTTTCCCAGAGGAGGAAGCCGCGCTGCGGCAGGCGCTTTCCCATTGCAACGCCAGCGCATTCCCGACCTTGGATCCCTCCGCCGGGGAGCGGATGCGCCGGCGGATCGCCGAGGCAAAGGCGTCGCTCGACTCGGTCGGCGGTGTGATTGAGACCGCTGCCTGCGGGCTGCCGGCCGGTCTTGGGGAACCGTGGTTCTGGTCGGTCGAGAGCGAGCTGTCCCACCTGCTGTTCAGTGTGCCGGCGGTCAAGGGGGTCGAGTTCGGCGCCGGTTTTGCGATCGCCGAGATGACCGGCAGCGAGGCCAATGACCCGTTTTATTATGACGAGGCCGGCAGGGTGCGCACCAAGACCAACCACAGCGGCGGGATTCAGGGCGGGATCACCAACGGGATGCCGCTGGTGCTGCGCACCGCCGTCAAGCCCACCGCCTCGATCTTCCGCCCCCAGCAGACAGTGGATCTCGCCGCCGGGCAGGACGCAACCCTTGCGCTGAAAGGGCGGCATGACCCCGCGATTGTCCACCGGGCACGGGCGGTGGTCGACGCGGTTGTCGCCTTCGGGCTGGTGGATCTCGCCGCCGGGCGCTACGGCACCGACTGGATGGCAGCCGGATTTTCGGGACAAAAAAGAATCTTTGAGCAATGACAAAGGAGCGAGTGCAATGCAACCCCAGCGTTATGGCCTGATCGGAGAGCGACTGGGCCACAGTTTTTCCAAACAGATTCACGAGCAGCTGGCAGACTACACCTACGACTTGATTGAGCTGCCGCCCGACCAGCTCGCTCCTTTCTTCACCGCGCGGGCGTTTTCCGCGGTGAATGTGACCATTCCTTATAAAGAAGCGGTCATCCCGCTGCTGGATGAGGTGGATCCGAAAGCGCTGTCCATCGGGGCAGTCAATACGGTGGTCAATCGCGGCGGGCGGCTGACCGGCTATAACACCGATTACGACGGCCTCGACTATCTGCTCCACCGGCACGGCATCCTGCTGGGCGGCCGGGTGGTGATGATCCTCGGCACCGGCGGCACCAGCAAGACCTGCGCCGCGCTGGCACGGGACAAGGGCGCAAGGGAGATTCTCTTTGTCAGCCGCAGCGGCAAAGGCGGCGCGCTGACCTACCACGAGGCCGCACTGCGCCGGGATGTGCAGGTTCTCTTGAATACCACCCCCTGCGGGATGTTTCCGAACAACGACGGGATGCCGCTGGATCCCGCGCTCTTCCCGATGCTGGAGTCCGCCGCCGACGTCGTCTACAACCCGCTGCAGACCGCCTTTGTGCTGCGGGCACAGGATCTGGGGCTGCGCAGCACCGGCGGGCTGGAAATGCTGGTGGCGCAGGCGAAGGCGGCATGCGAGCTGTTTCTCGGCCGGGTACTGCCGGAGGAAGAGGTGGACCGGGTTTTCCGCCGGCTGCGGGCCGAGCGGGCCAACTGCGTGCTGATCGCGATGCCCGGCGCGGGCAAGACCACCGTCGGCAGCCGTGCCGCAAAGCTGCTGGGCAAGCGGTTTGTCGACTGCGACGATGAGATTCTGCGCATCGAGGGACGCAGCTCAGGCGAGATCATCCAGCAGGAGGGGGAAGCCGCTTTTCGACGGATCGAGAGCCGGGTCATCGCCGAGATCTCAAAGCAGGGCGGCCAGCTGATTGCCACCGGCGGCGGCGCGGTGACCCGTCCGGAGAATATGCAGCGGCTGCGCCAGAACGGGGTGATTCTCTTCATTGACCGAGAGCTCTCGCTGCTCGCGACCGCGGGCCGGCCGCTCTCCTCCAGCTTCGAGGCGCTGCGGCAGCGGTACATCGAGCGGTACCCGCTCTATAACCGCTACTGCGATCTCAAGCTCGACAACGACGAGACCATCGAGACCGCGGCAAAGCGGGTGCAGGAGGCATTTTATGCGTATTTTGATTCTTAACGGACCGAACATCAACCTGCTCGGGATGCGGGAGCCGGGGCTGTATGGCAAGGACAGCTTTGCCGACCTGTTGGCTCTGGCAGAGCGCACCGGCAAGGAGGAAGGAGTCGAGATCGAGTCTTTCCAGTCCAACCACGAGGGTGCGCTGGTAGACCGGATTCAGGAGGCGTTTGGCCGGGTCGACGGGATTGTGTTCAATCCGGGTGCCTATACCCATACCAGCATTGCACTGCTCGACGCGTTGCTGGCGGTGCGGATTCCCACCATCGAGGTGCATATCTCCGCAGTGGAGCGGCGGGAGGCATTCCGGCAGACCTCCTATATCCGCAGCGCCTGCATCAAGACCATCACCGGCGAGGGGATCGCCGGCTACGCCCGGGCAATTCGGGAACTAAAGGAATATCTTCTGCGGCAAGCCCGCTGAACAAAAACGCAAAGAGCAGAAACGGAGCGACTACCATGATTATTACAATGAAAAAGCTGGCCCCGCAGGAGGAGATCGACCGGATGGTGCGCAACATCGAGATGAAGGGACTTCAGGTCACCATGATCAGCGGCACCGATTACAATGTCTTCGGGGTGGTCGGGGACACCACGATCCTCGACGACCGCAAGCTGTCCGCCTCCCCCTATGTCGACAATGTGCAGCGGGTCTCCGCCCCCTACAAGCTGGCCAACCGTGTCTTTCATCCCGCGGACACCGTTGTGGATGTGTCCGGCGTGCGGATCGGCGGCAGCGAGCCGATCGTCGTGATGGCCGGCCCCTGTTCGATCGAGAGCGAGGCCCAGATCGACCAGATCGCCGAGCTCGTCCAAAAAGCGGGCTGCCGGATGCTGCGGGGCGGCGCCTATAAGCCCCGCACCAGTCCCTATGCGTTTCAGGGGCTGGGCAGCGAGGGGATCCGCTACATGGCCGCCGCCGGGAAGAAGTACCATCTGCCGATCGTCAGCGAGCTGATGAGCATCGACAAGCTGGAGGAGTTTGTCGAGCAGGTGGATCTGATCCAGATCGGCGCGCGGAATATGCAGAATTTTGACCTGCTCAAGGAGGTTGGCCGCACCAAAAAGCCGGTACTCCTCAAGCGGGGGCTTGCCAATACCATCGAGGAATGGCTGATGAGCGCCGAGTACATCATGGCCGGCGGCAATGAAAACGTCATCCTCTGCGAGCGCGGGATCCGCACCTTTGAGAAATACACCCGCAACACCCTTGACCTCTCGGTCATCCCGGTCATCAAGCAGCGCAGCCATCTGCCGATCGTCATCGATCCCAGCCATGCAACCGGAGACCGGCGGCTTGTGGAGTCGATGTCGCTGGCCGCCATCGCGGCGGGCGCGGATGGTCTCATCATCGAGACCCACTGTGATCCGCCCCACGCGATGTCCGACGGGGCGCAGTGCCTCTATCCCAGCCAGCTTGCACTGCTGGTCGAGCGTGGTCGGGAGATTGCCCGGGTTGTCGGGCGGGCGCTCTGATGCGGGCGGTCATCTACCCCGGATCGGCCCGGGGCCGGGTGCGGGTTCCCTCCTCCAAGAGCATCTCCCATCGCGCGCTGCTCGCCGCTGCCCTCGCCGAGGGGCAGACCGTTCTGGAGGGGCTCGACCGCTCGGAAGATCTGCGGGCCACCGCAAATGCCGTCCGCGCATTCGGCGCATCGGCGCGGTGGCTGCCCGGGGGCCGGATGCGGCTAACTGGCTGCGGGTTCCCCGCTCCGCCAGCCCGTCCGATTGACTGTGGAGAGTCCGGTTCGACTCTGCGCTTCCTGATCCCGCTGCTCGCCCTCACCGGGAAACCGGTCACCCTGACCGGCCGCGGCAGATTGCCGCAGCGGCCGCAGCAGGTCTATGCCCAGCTGTTTGCCGAGCGCGCCCTCCCCTTTGCCTCCACCGGCAGGGGGCTCTCGTTCTGCGGGCCGCTCGCCGCGGGGGAGTATCGTCTTTCCGGCGCGGTCAGCTCCCAATTCATCACCGGTCTGCTGCTGGCGCTTCCTCTGGCGGAGGGGGATTCCGTCCTGCGGATTGATCCGCCCTTTGAATCCCGGTCTTATGTGGAACTGACCCTCTCGGTTCTTTCGAGCTTTGGGATTCATCCTGTCTGGGACGGTCCGCTGACCCTTCGGATTCCCGGTGGGCAGCGATATCGCCCCGCCGGCCATTTCGCCATCGAGGGGGATTACTCTCAGGCTGCATTTTTTGCGGCGCTGGGTGCGCTGTCGGGCGAGGTGAAGTGTCAGAATCTCTCTCCTGCTTCGGCACAGGGAGACCGGGTCATTCTGGACTTTCTCGCCCGGATGGGAGCGCCCCTGCAGCGCTCTGCCGACGGGATCATCACCCGCCGCGCACCGCTGAGCGCGGGGTGTTTTGATCTTGCCGACTGTCCCGATCTCGGCCCGATCCTGATGGTCCTTTGCTGTTTCGCTGCGGGCAGATCGCGCATCGAGCATGCGGGCCGTCTGCGGCTGAAAGAGTCCGATCGGATCGCCGCGATGCAGACAGAGCTGGCAAAACTCGGCCTTGGCGTGGCGTGTCAGGGGGACACTCTTTCAATTCAGGGCATCGGCGAAGGGTACTGCCATACGCCGGACCGCCCGCTTTGGGGTTGGAATGACCACCGGGTCGTAATGAGTCTTGCCGTCGCCGCCACCCGCGCCGACGGTCCGGTCGCCATTGAGGGAGCCGAAGCGGTGGGCAAGTCCTACCCGCATTTTTTTGCCGACCTGCAGCGAGCTGGGATCCGGGTGGAACTGATATAATTTGAGAGTGGTTTGCAACCGAAAGGGGTTTGGGATATGATAAAGGAAGACACGCGATTTTTGATTGTCGGTTTGGGCCTGATTGGGGGCAGCTACGCCCGCGCACTCTCCAAAAAGGGGTACTGGGTGGATGCGATTGACACCAATCCGGACAGCATCTCCTATGCGCTGGAACAGGGAATCATCCGGCGCGGCGCCACCGCCCCCGACCCCGTGCTGATCGAACAGGCGGACATTGTTGTTTTCGCGCTCTATCCCACTGTGATGATCGAATGGATCCGGAAAAACCAATCGCTCTTTCGTCCCGGCACCCTGCTGACCGACGTCGCAGGGGTCAAATGCCATGTCCTGAATGTGATTCAGGATTTTCTGCGGGAGGATCTCGAGTTCATCGGCAGTCATCCGATGGCAGGCAAGGAGGTCTATGGAGTGCGCAACAGCGATGAGAGCATCTTCAAGATTGCGAACTTCATCGTCACCCCGACCGAAAAGAACACGCAGGAGGCAATCGACACGGCAAGACAGCTGGGTCATCTGCTCGATTTTCACACGATTGTCGAGCTCGACCCCGCAACCCACGACGAGATGATCGGCTTTGTCTCCCAGCTGACCCATGCGATTGCGGTGAGCCTGATGACCTGCAACGAGGACGAGGGGCTGCAGAACTACACCGGCGACTCCTTCCGGGATCTGACCCGGATCGCCCGGATCAATGAAAAGATGTGGAGCGAGCTGTTTTTGCTCAATCGAAAGGTGCTGATCGAGCAGATCGACAGTTTCACCGCCGAGCTGCTGCGGATGCGGGAGATGCTGCGCCGGGAGGACCGGACCGCGCTGGAGGAGATGTTCATCCACTCCACCCGCCGCCGCGCGCTGTTTGACCGATAGCCGACTGACAGAGAGGAAGATGACCCTGAATGGAGCAGTTTCGTTTGGTAAGGCAGATCCGGGATGACCCCGCACTGCGCGGCAGCTTTGACGCGCTGGCAGGAGAGGTGTTTGGTCTCTCTTTTGGGCAATGGCAGGCAGACGGTTACTGGACCGACCGCTTTTTGCCCTATGTCTTGGCCGAGGGGGAGACGGTGGTCTCCGCCGCCGCCGCAAATCTGATCGATCTGCGCTGGGAGGGCGCTGTCCGCCGCTGCCTTCAGATCGGCACCTTGATGACTGCCCCGTCCTACCGCGGCCGCGGCCTTGCCCGCCGTCTTATGGGGGAAATTCTGCGTGACTGGGCCGACCAATCCCAGCTGGTCTATCTCTTTGACCCGCCGAAAACTGCGGCGTTTTACTCCGGCCTCGGCTTTGTCCGCCGGCAGGAGGTGCGCTGTTTTGCGCAGGTCTCCTCCCCCGCCGCGGGAATGAAAATCCCGCTCACATTGGAGGATCTCGACACCCGCAGCCTGCTTTGGTCCCACAGTCTTGAGGGGAATCCCTTTGCCGCCCTGACCGGACGGGGCTGCTACGAACTGCTGCTTTTCCACGCCGCCCGCCGGTCCGGGATTCAGTTTTACTACCTGCCGCAGGCGGATACCGTCGCAGCGGTGGAACACCGCGCAGACCGCACCGTCTGTCTTGACCTCTTTGGCGGCGGGGGAGATCTCAAGACGATTCTCCCCCTGCTGGCCGACCGGCCCGGTGAGCTGGAGCTCGGCTTTCTCCCCGCTGATTCCTCCGCTTGCCGCCTTGCCCCTCTCGAGGGGGAGGATGATCTCTTCCTTTTGCCCGCCGCCGGCGTGGCGCAGCTGCCGGAGGGACCGCTGCGCATCCCTCCCCTCACCCGCATCTGAGCGAAAGAGGAAAAACAAAAAATCGGGAACACTGCCTTGTGTGTTCCCGATTTTTTTGTCTCTTTGTCCTCACGCGGTCATTTCAGCCGTCCGTGATACATATCGCTGAAGATTCCATCCTCGGCAATCAGCTCTCGGTAACTTCCGGTCTGGCAGATCTTCCCCCGGTCAAAGACGAGGATCTCGTCGCAGTTTTCAAGGGTGGTCAGCCGGTGCGCAATCGAGAGGACGGTGACCCCCTCCTCCTTGAGCCGCTCGATCTCCTGCTGGATCGATCGCTCACAGGTGTTGTCCAGCGCGGCGGTCGCCTCGTCGAGGATCAGCAGCTGCGGCGCGCGCAGCAGCGCGCGGATCACTAGGCCGCGGGCCTTTTTCTCGGTGCGGGTCGCGGTGTCCTCCACCATGACCCGGCGCAGGATCTTGATCAGTTCATTGCCGACATTGACCACCAAGATCAGGCCGAGAAAAGGCAGCACCGGCCCAAACGCCATCTGCCGCTGTGCCAACAGATCATCGGTCAGCCATCCGATCGCCTTTGGGGTCATCTGGGCGAGCGCCGCAGAGACCGCCATAATCACGACAATCAGCAAAAAACCGATTTTCTGCCTCCGGTCCAGCAATCCGTACAGCCGCTTTGCGATTTTTGCGGCAGCATGCTTTTTCGGTGCGGGGGTGCCGCGCTGCTTTTTTTCATACCGATCCTCTCCGCTCACTTTTCTACGCCGACCATTATACCACGATGTACAAAAAAGTACATTTTCTTTTTTAAGACATCCCCGCAAAGGCAAAAAGGACCGCGTTCTTATGCCACACCGGCTTTCCGCAGCCCCTTATCTTGTCGTTTTTATTCCGCTGTTTCTCATCAGGACAGCCGGCAGCGCCGGTAGGCCGCGGTGAAGAGCAGTCCCGCGGCCAGCAGGTTTGCCCCCATCACAAGGATTCCCTCCCACGGCAGTGCGCCGTTCCCAATGCGTCCCAGTGCAGCGCTTACCTGTCCGGAATAGAGCCACCGGGAAACTGCCGCGGCCGTATCGTTGAAGAGGGCGATCATCGGCACAAAGGAAAACACCACCATCACCGGAACGGTGAGCGATGTGGCGGCCATCTGGCTCCCGCTGACCACCCCGATCGCCGCCCCGATCAGGGTTGAGGCCAGAATCCCCGCCGCCATCACCGCGAGGAACTGAGCCCGCTGCGGTGCGGTGTAATTCCCCACAGCACAGAGCACTCCGGCGCCCGCCATACTCGCCAGCCAGACAAAGCCCCCCACCCCGATGAGGTATTCCCGCGGCCGGACATTCGAGAGCAGCAGCACACGCAGGGTGTTTTTCTCCTTTTCCTCCGCAATGATAGCGCCGGCGGCGGTCATCGGCGCCATGCCGACATAGATCGCCGCAAACAGGATGACAAAAAAGTTCTCCCCGAGCCCCTCCGGCCGCACGGTGCTCTGCATCAGAACCGCCATCACGGGCATCAGCACAAACTGGAGCAGCACCGTCTTGTTTCGCAGCGTGTCCAGCAGTTGTTTTTGAAAGATCGCCGCAATATTTCTCATTCCTCGCACAGCCTCCTCCCGGTCAATTCCAGAAAGACGTCCTCGAGCGTTGGCTCGGTGGAGTGGATTGTCCCGATTTTTCCCTCTTCCAGATACCGGCCGAGGACCGGTGCCGCTGCCGGGCCGTTTTCGAGCTCCAGCTCCTCGCCCCCCTGCAGGGTGATCCTCAGCTTTTTTTGCCGGTCATACGCCCTGCACAGGTCATCCGGCGCGCCGAGCGCCGCGATCCGTCCCTCCGCCAACAGCGCCACCCGATCACAGAGGCTCTGCGCCTCCGCCATGTTGTGGGTTGTGAGGAAGATCGTCTTGCCCCGCTTTTGCTCCTCGCGCAGAATCTGCTGGATCCTGTGAGCGGCGGCGGGATCCAGACCTGCGGTCGGCTCATCGAGGAAGAGCAGTTCTGCCCCGCCCATCAGCGCACGCGCCAGTGAAAGGCGGTTTCGCATCCCCTTGGAGAGTTTGGATACCGGTGTCCGGCGCGCCTCATACAGCCCGCAGCCACGCAGGAGGTCGTCGATGGTTTTTCGATCGACACCGCACAACCGCGCGTAAAAAGCGAGGTTCTCCCACGCCGAAAACCGATCATACAGCCCAAGGTCATCCAGCATCACCCCGATCTGACGCCGATCATCGCCGTTCAGTGTCCGGGTATCCTTTCCCATCAGATAGGCCTCGCCGCCGGTCTGTACCAGCTGGCCGGTCAGGATCTTGACAAGGGTGGTCTTGCCCGCGCCGGACGGCCCGAGCAGCCCGAAGATCTCCCCTTTTTTTATCGAAAAGGAGACTTCCTGCAGTACCGGGCGATCCGCATAGCGGTGGCAGAGATGCTTTGCGGACAGGATCTCTCTCATTCGTCTTCCTCCCCGCTCCGCTGCACCCGCCGCAGCGCTGCGGCGAGCTGCCGGTTCTCCATGCGCTCTTTCAGGGTCATCACCGAGAGGCTGCCCAAAAAAGAGAGTGCAAAGCAGAGGAGGAACATCCCCCATGGCTGCCACTGATCCACCGGGAACCAGTCAAACAACAGGATAAACGCCGTGATGACCAGCAGCACGGTGCTCAGCATACAGACGGTGCGCAGCCAGATCGCCATGCGGCGGATGACCCGGTCGGTGAAAAAGAGGAAACGCGCTGCGGCAATGAGGATCGACAGTGCGAAATACTGGGCCGTTGTCGCGGCCGAAATGCCCTGCGCACCGAGGGAGAAGATGGAGGAATACCCCTTTGCCGACTCTCCGAAGATGGGGCAGAAGAGATTGAGCACCAGAATCATAAATCCAAAGATGGTCAGCACCTGCGCCAGAAAATCAAAGATGTTTTTTTTGCGTTCCATCACTCTACCCCCAGTCGTTTTTTCAGCTCGTCGGCATACATCCGCGAGGCGATGATCTGCTCCCCATTTGCCATCGTGACCCGCAGTTTACGGTTGATCTCGGCCCGCAGGCTGCGGATCTTCTGCAGATGGATCAGGCAGGACTTGCTCACCCGGCAAAAGCCGGCCTCTTCCAGCTGCTGCTCCAGCTCATAGAGCCGCAGCTCCGACTCATAAACCGCGTCCTCGGTATAGAGAAAGGTCCTCCGATCCACGCTCTCGATATAGATCACCTTTTCGAGATCGATCAGATGGAGTTCCCCGTCTTTTTTCCCGGTGAGCTGTCCGTTTGCCATCCGCAGTGCGGAGAGGATCCGCTCGACCTCCTCCGTCAGCTGCCGGCAGGTGACCTTCACCGTCAGGTCCTCTGCCCTCTCATCAACCAAAATTTCGATCTTCAAGCGACCACCGCCCTTTCCTGTTTTTCATCATACGCCCCCTGTCCCGCGCTGACAATCCCGTCCGGCGCAAGCTGCCGTTTTTGCAGCACAAGCTGCCCAAATCGCGCAAAAAAAGGACGCAGCGGCTCTGTGCCGAAAGCGTCCTTTTTCTTTGGAAGGAATTGCCGAAATGGGATCTATCCGCTCATTCGATCTCGATTGCCCCCACCGGGCAGCCGGACTGAGCATCCAGCGCCGCACCGGCCACATCGGTCGGCAGTGTGCCCTCCATCGCCTTCGCGACCCCCTCGTCGGTCATCTCGAACACCTGTGGGCAGGTCGAAACACACAACCCGCAGCCAATGCAGTTTTCATTCACCCTTGCTTTCACAGCGGTTTCCTCCTTTTGGATTTTGCACGGCGCGCCGTGCTTTTCCCTATTATGGGGCGAAATGCCGCCGTTCATTCCGCAAAACGGGCCAAAAATCAGACAATCCGGTTGATCGGGCTGCCCGCGCAGAACGCGCGGATATTCTCCCCCACCATCGACACCAGACGGCGGCGGGTCTCCAGCCCGCGCCAGCCCATGTGGGGGGTGAGGACAACATTCTCCAGCGTGTAGAGAGGGCTGTCCTCCGCCGGCGGCTCGGTCTGCTGCACATCCAGCCCCGCGCCCGCGATCTGCCCGCTCTGCAGCGCCTTGATCAGCGCCGGCTCGTCGATCAAGGCGCCCCGCGCCGTGTTGATGAGGAAGGCGGTCGGCTTCATCGCCGCCAGCTGCTCAGCGCCGATCATCCCGCGGGTCTCCTCGGTCAGCGGGCAGTGCAGCGAGATAAAATCGCTCTCCCGCAGCAGCTCCTCCAGCGGGACATAGTGGATCCCGTCGGCATCCTGCCGGGGATGATGGGCGGTCGCGAGGATCTTCATCTCCATCGCCTGCGCGATCCGGATCACCTCCCGGCCGATATGGCCCACCCCGACGACCCCGAGCGTCTTGCCGTTGAGCTCGATATGGTTCACCTTGAGATGGTCGGTGAAGTTGCTGTGGTCCCCCGCAGCCAGCATCCTCTGCTGCTTGGTCATCGAGGAGGCGAGGTTCAGCATCAAAAGCAGCACCGTCTGTGCGACACGCTGTGTGCTGTATGCCGGCACATTGCAGACCGCAATTCCCTTTTCCCGCGCCGCATCGAGGTCGATGTTGTTGTAGCCGGTCCCCGCCTCACAGATCAGCTTGACCGAATCGGGAAATGCACGGATCAGCTCCCCCGGCACTGGGATCTCCTTGGTCACCACCACTGTGTAGCCATCCACCCGCTCGAGCATCTTTTCCGGCGGGGTGTCGTCGTAGACGGTCACCTGAGAAGCGATCTTCTCAAAACCGGCCTTCCCGTCATAATTGACCCGCGCCGCATTGAGCACCACCGTTTTGTCCTGCATCATCTTGATCTCCCTTCGGCCCACGCCGTTTTTTCTTTCCTGAGTGTAGCACAGCCGCTGTCCTTTCGCAACCGGCAAAGCCCTTGATTCCCGCGGGCGGATTCGATATAATAAAGCCGTGCTCCGACCACAAAGGACCATCCCCTTACATCCTGTGAGGGCCCCTGCGGGAAGGAGAAGTAATCATATTCAGCATCCGTCCTGACACACACTGGGTTCGCCCGGGTGGGAAGGCAGTCCTGAGAGAATCCTGCAAGTTTTCGGCCCGTGCGGACTGCGCCGGCCGGTGGTTCTTCTGTGATTTTCTGCGCCTTCGGGACAGGGAAACCGCTCTTTGTTTCCCCCTCTTCGAAGGCGTTTTTTCTTGCGCGGACGGCGACGCTGAAACAGGGAAAGGAGGAACCGCGATTTGGAGACCAGACTCTCGGTCATCAGCATCATCGTCTCGGACCGCACTTCTGCCGCTCGGATCAATGATCTGCTGCATGAGTTCGGCGGCTATATCGTCGGCCGGATGGGGCTGCCCTATCGGGAGCGGGGCGTCTCGGTGATCTGCGTGGTGATTGACGCCCCCGGCGAGGTCACCAGCACCCTCTCGGGCCGGCTGGGAATGCTGCCCGGCGTGACCGCAAAGACAATGACCTCCAAGACGCCGCCCTCCCCCAAAAAGGACTGACCGCTCTGCGGTCAAAATGCGCCCGGTTTTTCTCCGGGCAGCACGGAAAAGGAGAAATGGAACATGAAAAAACTGATCGCCCTTGTGCTCTCTCTGGCGCTTGCCGCCTCTGCCCTCGCCGGCTGCGGCGGGCAGAACAGCTCCTCCGCCGTCTCTTCCGCCTCGCCGGACAGCGCTTCCGCAGCGCCCTCCTCCACCGCCGCCGTCGAGCCGGCCGATATCCGGATCGCCGGGCTCAAAGGCCCCACCTCGATGGGAATGGTCAAGCTGATGGAGGATGCCGAGAACGGCGAGGCCGCCAACAACTACACCTTCACCATCGCCGGCTCGGCCGACGAGGTCACCCCCAAGCTGATTCAGGGCGAGTATGACATCGCCGCGGTACCCGCAAACCTCGCCTCGGTGCTCTACAACAACACCGAGGGCGCGGTCAAGCTGCTGGCAATCAATACCCTCGGCGTCATCTATATTGTCGAAAAGGGCGACAGCGTCCAGTCGCTGGCCGATCTCGCCGGCAAGACCATCTATGCCACCGGCAAGGGTTCCACCCCCGAGTACGCCTTCAACTACATCCTGAGCGAGAACGGCCTTGACCCCGCCACCGATGTGACCGTTGAGTGGAAGACCGAGCCCACCGAGGTCGTGCAGGTTCTGGCCCAGTCGGACAACGCTGTCGCGATGCTGCCCCAGCCCTATGTCACCGTTGCCCAGACGCAGGTCGAAGGGCTGCGGGTCGCGGTCGATCTCAATCAGGCGTGGAGCGATCTGGATAACGGCAGCCTGTTCCTGACCGGCGTTCTGGTCGTCCGCTCCGAGTTTGCCGAGCAGTATCCCGAGCAGCTGGCCGCCTTCCTCAAGGAATATCAGGCATCGACCGAGTGGGTCAATGCGAATGTCGCCGACGCCGCCCAGCTGGTCGAGAAGTTTGACATCGTGGCAGCTGCTGTTGCCGAGAAGGCCATTCCCTACTGCAACATCACCTACCTTGCCGGCGATGAGATGAAGACCGCAATGGACGGCTACCTGAAGGTGCTCTACGATCAGGAGCCCAAGTCGGTCGGCGGCGCCCTGCCGGGCGAGGATTTCTACTGCAATGTCGGCTAAACCGCGCTGGGAAAAGGCAGTTGCCATCCTGCTGGCGCTGGTGCTCTGGCAGCTGGGTGCGATGGCGCTCAACAGCCCGATCCTGCTGGTGAGCCCGCTGCGGGTGTTTGTGCGCCTCACCGAGCTGGTGCGCGAGCGGTTTTTCTACGCCGCGATCGGTTTTTCGCTGGCGCGGATCATCGCGGGCTTTCTGTTGGGGCTTGCCGGCGGCAGCCTGCTGGCCGCCGCCGCGAGCCGGTGGCGGATCCTCGAGATCCTGCTGTGGCCCTATATCACCGTCATCAAGACCACCCCGGTGGCCTCCTTCATCATTCTCTGCCTGATCTGGCTGGACTCCTCGAACCTCTCGGTTTTTATCGCTTTTTTGATGGTTCTGCCGATCGTCTACGCAAATGTGCTGGAGGGGATCCGACAGACCGACTCAAAGCTGCTGGAGATGGCACAGCTCTTTCGGGTGGGATTTGGCCGCCGTTTGCGGTATATCTATCTGCCGCAGCTGCGCCCCTATCTCACCACCGCCTGCAGCGTCGCGCTGGGTCTTTCCTGGAAGGCGGGCATCGCGGCAGAGGTCATCGGCATTCCGGACGGTTCGATCGGCGAGATGCTCTATGAGGCCAAGGTCTATCTGAGTTCCCCCGATCTCTTCGCCTGGACGGTGGTCATCATCGCGGTGAGCATCCTGTTTGAAAAGCTGTTCCTGCTGCTGCTGAAGGCCGGTTACCGCCGGCTGGAGCGGGGCTGACCCAAAGGAGGATTTGCAAGATGGAAGAGATCCTTGTGCGCGGGCTCTGCAAGCGGTTCGGGGAGAAGGTGGTGCTTCAGGATTTCAGCGCCCGTTTCACCTCAGGTCAAACCACCTGTGTGATGGGGCGCTCGGGCTGCGGCAAAACCACCCTGCTGAACATCCTGATGGGGTTTGTCTCCCCCGATGCGGGGCAGGTGACCGGCGTTCCCTCTCATCTCTCAGCGGTCTTTCAGGAGGATCGGCTGCTCGACGGCTTTTCCGCCCGGGCAAATATCGCATTTGTCCGCCCGCAGCTTACCGCAAAACTGCTCGGGCATCACCTCGAAGCGGTGGGACTGGCGCAGGACGCCGGACGGCCGGTCCGGGAACTCTCGGGCGGGATGCGCCGCCGGGTGGCAATCCTGCGCGCCGTGTTGGCGGACGGCGACCTGCTGCTGCTCGATGAGCCGTTCAAAGGGCTGGATGAGGCCACCCGCGCATCGGTGGCGGCATATCTGCGCGCCGAGACTGCGGGCAGAACCGTCATCATGGTCACACATGACCCCGACGAGGTTGCCCTGATGGGGGGCAGTTTGCTGAAAATGGAACCGGCGGAACAGGGCCAAGAGCTCTGATTTTGCCCTTTGCCGGCCGCTGGCCGGTGGGAAAGGCAGGCGTTTTAGATGAACTATGAGACGAAACAGGAGATCCTCTCTGCGCTGGGCACCCCATGGGAGGAGTTTTCCTCCACCGTTCTCCCCGCCGCAAAAGAGGTGCATCGCACCCAAAATGACAACCGGCTGACCGCCACCGCCATGCTGGGGTACAGCAATGTCTGCAAGAACCAGTGTCTCTACTGCGGAATGCGGGCGGCCAACAGTGCGGTGCCCCGGTATCGGATCGAGCCGGACGAGGTGCTCTCCTCACTGCGGGCCGCGCGGGAGACCGGTTTTACCCGGATCTTTTTGATCTCCGGCGAGGATCCAAAGTACGATTTTGAAAAGCTGCTGCGGATGGCCGAGGGCGCCAAAAAGCTGGGAATGACCCATGTCAGCCTCGCCTGCGGCGAATTTGAGCGCAGACAGTATGAAGAGCTGCGCGCTGCCGGTGCCGATGAATATGTGCTCAAATTCGAGATGTCCCACAAGGATACCTTTGACCGGCTCAACCCCTCGACAAATTTTGAAAAACGGTCAAGGGCGATCAGCTGGGTCAAGGAATCGGGAATGGAGCTGGCATCCGGCAATATCGTGGATTACCCCGGCCAGACGATCGACGAGCTGGCGGACGACATTCTGCTGATGCGCAAACTCGAGATCAGCTGGGCGCCGATTGTCCCCTATCTTCCCGCCCAGAACACCCCCCTTGCGGCAGAGGGCGGCCCCGGCCGGCAGGAGATGATCCTGCGGGAGATCGCGCTGACCCGGCTGATGCTGCCCCATGTCAACATCACCGGCGGACAGCCGGGCAAAAATCTCGCCGACGGCTTTTCCAGCGTCGACGGCACACAGGCGGCACTTGCCGCCGGGGCAAATCTGCTGTTTGCCGATCTGCTGCCCGCCGCCCGGGCGCAGGCGTTCCGTGTGGTGGATAATCGCACTCTGCTGGGGCTGGA
>CALXIJ010000061.1 GCA_944388335.1 uncultured Pygmaiobacter sp. | reverse complement strand
TGAATCGCCCACTTCGCAGCTTCCGCCTTCAGCTTCTCCATCTCGGGCTCCAGCGTGTCGGCAAAGCGGCAGGTGATCGGCTTCTCGTCGCCGAGGATCCGCTTGGTGAACTCCTCGCTGATCGGGGCCGGGGTCTTGCCGTAGTCGCCGTGCACAAGGCCCTTGAATTCCTTGGTCACCATCTTGTAACGCTCGCCCAGAATCACGTTGAAGACCGCCTGCGTGCCGACGATCTGGCTGGTCGGGGTGACCAGCGGCGGATAACCGGCATCCTCACGCACACGGGGGATCTCCGCCAGAACCTCGTCCAGCTTATCCTCCTTGCCCGCGTCCTTGAGCTGCTTGAGCATGTTGGAGAACATGCCGCCCGGCACCTGATACAGCAGGGTGTTGGCGTCGACGCCCAGCGACTTGGGGCTGATCTGGCCGTTTGCGATATACTTCTCGCGCAGCTTCGCGAAGTAGTTGCGCACGACATTCAGCTGGTTGAGGTCAAGACCGGTGTCGTAGTCGGTGTCCTTCAGGGCAGCGACCAGACTCTCGGTGGGCATATGGGAGGTGCCCAGTGCCAGCGGGCTCATCGCGGTATCGACGATGTCGGCGCCAGCCTCGATTCCCTTGAGGATCGACATCGAGGCAAGGCCGGCGGTGTAGTGGCTGTGGATGTCCACCGGGATGCTGATCGTCTCCTTGAGCTTCTTGACCAGATCATAGCAGGCATAGGGGGTCAGCAGGCCGGCCATATCCTTGATGCAGATGGAATCGGCGCCCATCTCCTCAAGGGTCTTGGCATAGGCCGCGAAATAATCGTTGTTGTGCACCGGGGACAGGGTGTAGCTGATGCAGCCCTGCACATGCGCGCCCTCCTTGTTGGCCGCCTTGATCGCGGTCTGCAGGTTGCGCGGGTCGTTCAGTGCATCAAAGATACGGATGATGTCGATGCCGTTCGCGACCGACTTCTGCACAAAATACTCGACCGCGTCATCGGCATAGGGGCGATAGCCCAGCATGTTCTGGCCGCGGAAGAGCATCTGCAGCTTCTGATGCGGCAGCTCCTTGCGCAGGATGCGCAGGCGGTCCCAGGGATCCTCATCCAGAAAACGGATGCAGGAATCGAAGGTCGCGCCGCCCCAGCACTCGACCGAAAAATAGTTGACCTTGTCCATCTCGGGCAGGATGGGACGCATCTCATCCGTCGTCATACGGGTGGCCAGCAGCGACTGATGCGCGTCGCGCAGCACCACCTCGGTAATCTTTATCGGTTTCTTAGCCAATTCGATTCACCTCCGGAAAATTGCATCTGCGTTCAATCAGTTCAGCGAGACCAGCAGGTCGTTGACGTTGACGGAGTCGCCCTTGTTGACGCTGACCGAAGCGACGGTGCCGTCCTGCGGGGCGAGGATCTCGTTCTCCATCTTCATCGCCTCGAGGATGACCAGAATATCGCCAGCCTTGACAACATCGCCAACCTTGACCCGAACATCGAGGATGTTGCCGGGCATCGGGGCATTGACGCTCACAGCGCCAGCAGCGGCCGGAGCGGCAGCGGGAGCAGGAGCAGCGGCGGGCGCGGGGGCAGCAGCCGGGGCCGGCGCGGCAGCGGGAGCAGGCGCAGCGGCAACAGGAGCGGGAGCGGCGGCAACAGGAGCGGGAGCGGCGCCGGCGCCGACCTCCTCCACAACGACGTCATAGGCGGTGCCATTCACAGTGATATTGTAACGTTTCATCTTTACATTCCTCCAGAATTTCAGTTTCAAAAATAGGAGCGGATGGGCGAAAGGCCCGCCTTACAGGCTGAGATTGCCGTGCTTCTTCGGCAAACGCTGCACCCGCTTGGTGCTGAGAATATCCAGTGCGGAGACCACCGCGCCGCGCAGGCCGGCCGCGTCCGCGGTAAGGTCTGCCGCGCCGGCGCGCACTGCAGCCGCAGCGCCCGCGCAGCTGGAGACATACTCCGCCGCGAGAGCCGCGGTGTCGCGCTCGAGATTCTTCGAATCCGCCAGACGATCCTGCCACAGGATGGTGACCGCAGCCTTGGGATCCACCGGCGCGATGACGGCGCTGTCCAGCGCAATGGTCAGATCGGCATTGCACAGGGCGGTGTAGGCTGCTCCCACCGCTTTGCCGGTGATGACGGCCACCTTCGCGGTGGTCGCGTCGGCATAGGTCGCAGCCAGACGGGCGGCAGCGCGCACGCCGCCGTTGACATCGTTCGCGGTGCTCTTGGCAAAGCCGTCGGTGTTGACGATGGTCACCACCGGGATGCTGAACGCATCGCACAGCCGCACAAAGCGGGCTGCCTTGCCGGTGCAGGCGGCGCAGAGGGTCTTGTCCGGACCGGCGGTCGCCACGATGCCCACCACATTGCCGGCCACGGTGGCCAGCGCGGTGAAGATGCCGCCGGCATAGTCCTTGTAGAACTCGACCATATTGCCCGCGTCGACAATCGCCTTCGCGGCCTTGGCGCCGGTGTAGGCGTTCAGATCCAGCGCGGCCTCGGGGCCCTCGAAGTCAAAGACCGCGGCGCTGGACAGGTTGTTGCTCGGCAGGATGCCGACCAGATTGGCAGCGGCCGAAACCGCGGCCTCGGCCGACTCGTAGACCAGCTCGACAATGCCGTCCTTCGCGGCCAGCTCAGCGCTGCCCGCCTTGGGGTTCTTCTCCCCGGCAGCCGCAGAGGTGAACGGCGCGGTGAGGAACAGCTCGGCGTCCTTGGCCATGATGGTCACATCGGCGGCCGCGGCGGCAATCGCCTGCGAGGCGGCGCAGGTGCCCAGCACCACGGCGATCTGGGGGACAACGCCCGAGATTCTGGCGCCCGCCTCCACCAGCTTTGCCGCGTCGGTCAGCGCCTCGAAGCCCTCGGTCAGGACCGAACCGTTGGAATCGTAGAAGGTGACGATCGGGTTTCCGGTCTTTGCCGCCAGATCCATCACCCGAACCATCTTCGCGACATCGGCGCTGGTCAGCGCGCCGCCGTTCTGCGCCAGCGCATAGGCCGGGCAGCCCTCAGCCGTGCCGTAACCGGCAGCCACCGTGCCGTCCTTGTCAGCATACAGCTCGGTGTATGCGCCCTCGTCAAAAAAGGCGGCGAGCGCATTCAGCTTCTGCTCATTTTTCTTTGTTGCAGCCATATACAGCCCTCCTGCTCAAAAATATATTCGGTTGCCCGCGCTCCCCCCTGCGGACCGAAGGGAGACAGGCGAATATACAAAAAACCGAAATCAAAGCTATTATACTATTTTGATAAAAAAATCACAAGCGTGTTTTGGTCAAATTTCAGCCGCAGTTTCCAAAAATCTTTGTATTGTTTATCGGTTCTCCCTCTCCGGGCACAAAAACCTCGGCCCAGCTGCGCAGCGCGGGGATCTCGCGGTTGATGCAAAACGCCGCTGCACCCGCGCTCTCCCCCTTTGCGACGGCGGCCCGCACGAGGCCGTCGAGCATCATATTGTCCTCGGCCTGCGCGTCCAGCACAGTAGTCACCCCGTTCTCGACCCGAAACAGGCTGTACCCCAGATACCGGCCGCCGTCGGTCATGATATATCCCTCGGGCAGCGGCGAAAATCGTCCATCCGCCAGCAGCGCGAGAACATCCTGCTCGAGGATCGGCTTCATCGTGATCAACGCTCCGTCCGCCTCCTTCTCGGTGCAAGTGGGCCCCGCTTTGCGCTGCGGGCCTGCTCGGCCCGGCGCTGGGCCGTCTCGGTCTGCTCCCGGCGCACCGCCTTGGCGGCCGAGGCGCGCAGCGCGTTGACCTCCTGCTTGGTCAGCGGGCGGTGCTGGCCCGGCTGCAGCATCCCCAGCTTGACCGGGCCCTCGGCGTTCCTCTTGAGCCGGATCACCGTCAGCCCTACCGCCTCGCACATCCGGCGGATCTGGCGGTTTTTCCCCTCGTGGATCGACATCTCCAGCACCGTGCGCTCCGGCTCATCCACCAGCACCCGGACCCCCGCCGGCTGGGTCTTTTCCCCGTCGTCGAGGACCACACCTGCGGCGAGCTGGGCAATCTGCTCCTCGCTGGCGCGGGGGCGCACCGTCACCCGGTAGAGCTTGCTCACCCCGTGGGAGGGGTGGGTCAGCAGATTGGCAAAGCTGCCGTCGTTGGTGAAGAGCAGCAGCCCCTCCGAATCCCGGTCAAGCCGGCCGACCGGAAACACCCGGCCGGGGATGTCCGAGACCAGCTCCATCACCGTCTTGCGGCCCCGCTCATCCGACATGGTGGTCAGATAGCCGCGGGGCTTGTGCAGCATCTCGTAGATATACTCCTTTTTCTTGGGCGGGCGGATGGTCTTGCCGTCGACCGAGATCAGATCCCGCTCCATATCCATCTTGTCCCCCACCTGCACGGGGTGGCCGTTCAGCTTGACACGGCCCTGACGGATCAGTTCCTCCGCCGCGCGGCGGGAGCAGACGCCCAGCTCGGACAGTGCCTTTTGAATTCTCGTATCCTTCACAGATCTTCTCCTTTTGCATCGGGCCGCGGCCCAGTTCCTTTTTTCACACAAAACGCCGCCTGCCACCGCGGCAGACGGCTGTCCTGCCGGCGGGCAGGCTCACTCCTGCGTGCCGCCGGTTTTATCCTTTTGAAAGAGCTCCTGCAGCTTGTCCAGCACATCGGGCAGCGCGTTGATGATCCGGTCGGTGGTGTTGGACTCCTGCGAGGCCAGCTGCAGCAGCTTGACCCCGTTTTCCCGGATGACCAAAAACGCGACCGGCGAGATCGACACGCCGGCGCCCGAACCGCCGCCAAAGAGTTCCTTGGGGGTCTTGGACGGAAAATCCGAGCCGCCGGAGGCAAACCCGAAGCTGACCTTCGAGACGGGCAGGATCAAGGTGCCGTCCGCCATCGTGATCGGCTCTCCGATGATGGTGTTGCTGTCCACCAGCTCCTTGATCTTCTCCATCGCGATATCCATCAAACCGTGCAGAGGGTGATCCTTTGTCATGCTTTCTCTCCCCTATCTTCCTCGGCGCGCGGGCTGCCCTGCGGCCGTTTCTTTTCTTTTTGCCGGGCTGCGTCCTCCACCTTCGCGGGCAGCAGCCCGTCCTCTTTCAGAATCCGCAGCGCCTTTATTGCCACTACCAATATTATAAACGGAGTCGCGCCTATTTTACAATAGAAACTTGTGCGGTATTTGTTCTCCCCCGCAAAGTCGGGGATCAGCTCAATCTGGTCAAACTCCATGTCAAGGAAGTTCTGCGCCGTCGCGATTGCACCGTAAAACCAGCCGCAGAACCGGCCGTAAAAAAGCGCGGTATCGGCGGCATCGGTCCCCTGCAGCGGGAGAACCAGCCGGATCTTGCGCACCCGCAGCGCACCCAGCGCCATCCGCAGGATCCCCGCCGCGTCCCGCACCAGCGTCAGCATTCGGGAGACAGTCCGCTCAAACCTGCGGGAGGGGCTGCGCTTTTTTTCGGGCGGCTTCCCCTGCTCCTGCTGTCCCGCCTCTTCTTTCTCCGGCTCCGGCTTTTTTTCTCTCTGCGGGAAAAGGGTGAACCGCAAAAAGAGCACCCGCAGCCGGACCGTCAGCCGGCTATGGCGCAGCTCCACCGTGACCCAGACGGGCAAAAACAGCAGCAGTACCACTGCGACAAGCAGCACCGCCAATAAAATCAGCAGCGCCAAGATCACAAACCGCATCAGTCCCCTGCCTCCTGCTGTGCGTTCACCGCGCTCGCCGCCTGTTCCATCCGGGCGGCAATCTCCTCCTCGGACATCTCATCCCCGTGCAGCGGGGGCAGCTCCGCCAGCGAAGAGATGCCGAAGCTGCGCAAAAAGACGTCGGTGGTGCGGAATGCAATCGGCCGGCCGGGCAGGTCCAGCCGCCCGGCCTCCTCGATCAGCCCCTTCTGGGTCAGCGACTGCACTACCCCGCTGGAGTCCACCCCGCGCACCTGTTCGACAAAACTGCGGGTCACCGGCTGGTTGTAGGCGATGATCGCCAGCACCTCCAGCGCGGCGGAGGAGAGCGGAACATTCCGCCGGCGGTCAAGCGCCGCCTTGACATAGTCGCCGAACACCGGCTTGGTCGCAAACTGCCAATCCCCTTCCAGACAGAGCAGCTGGATGCCGTGGGACGACTCGGCATACTCGTCCCGCAGATGCTCACACAGCCGCTCGACCACCTGCGGCTCAATTTCCAGCAGCTCGGCCAGCCGGTCGGTGGAGATGGGCTCTGCAACCGCAAAGAGCACCGCCTCCAGCGCCGCCTTGTACTGTTTGAGATCCACCCTCATCTTCCCCCTTGGTGTTTGGTATGCAGCGTCAGCTGCGCGTTGTCATCAAGACTGATCCTGCCCGCCTTGAGCAGCTCGAGCACCGCCAAAAAGGTGCCGATATTCTCGCTGCGGTCGGCGCTGCGCCGGAAAAGCGAGGAGAGATAGTGCACCCGTCCCTTGACCAGATTGCGCAGCACATAGACCACCCTGCTGGCAACCGACACAAAGGGCGCGGCGACCAGCGGCTCAAACCGCTCCTGCGTAGGCCGCTCCCGCCGCTTTGCGCCGCCCATCAGGTTGCCGTAGGCGCGCTCCAGCTCGGCGGGATCATGCCGGATGCGGTAGGTCAGGTCCTGTTCCACCTCCAGCGGCCGGCGCACCGCCACAAACAGCCCCTGCGCCATCTCGCCCAGTTTCTGGGCCATCCGCTTGCAGGCGGCGTACTCCACCAGTTGGCCGGTCAACTCCTCCCGCAGCTGGTCCTGCTCGTCGCTGCGGGGCAGAAGAAAGACCGATTTCATATAGATCAGCCGGGCGGCCATCTCAATGAACTCACTGGTGGACTCAAGGCTCGCGCCCTGCGGCCCGTTGACAATCTCGAGATACTGGTCGATCAGGCTGACAATCTCGACCTCGGCAATCTTCTTTTTGTCCTTCGAGATCAGGTAAAGCAGCAGATCCAGCGGCCCCTCAAAATCGGTCAACCGAAAGGTCAGGTTCTCCATTCTCTCCTCTATTCTCTCCTTTTCAGCCCAGCAGCAGATCGATCCACCGGGTACACAGATCCATATATCCCAGAACCGTCTGGGTCAAAAATTGCAGCGGCCGGTCCAGAACGCCGAAGAAGAGCAGCGCCAGCACCGCGAGCAGAATCCATCTGCCGTTGCGGTACATCCACGCGCCGGCCCTGCCGGGCAGCAGCGCGGCGAGGATCCTGCTGCCGTCAAACGGCGGGATCGGCAGCAGGTTGAAGACGGCCAGCGAGATGTTGATCAGGCACAGGTTGAGCAAAAACAGATAAAACAGGTAGCTTCCCTGCCCTGCCGGCAGCAGCCAGCCGGCCAGCTTTGCGCCGATCAGCGCAAGCCACGCCATCAATAGGTTGGAAACCGGTCCTGCTGCGGCGGTGAGCGCCATATCCAGCCGCGGACGGGAAAAATTGCGCGGATCCACCGGCACCGGCTTTGCCCAGCCAATCCCCACCGCCAAGAGACAGAGGCAGCCGAACGGGTCCAGATGCCGCAGCGGATTGAGGGACAGCCGGCCCGCCGATCGGGCGGTGGGATCCCCCAAAAGGTCGCTGGCAAACGCGTGTGCGGCCTCATGCGCCGGGATTGCGGTGAGCAGTGCCGCCGCCCGCGCCAGAACGGTGTAATCCATCTGCCACATCCCCGCGCACCCCCTAAAAAATCTCGCTGCAAAGCGGGTTTGGACACTATTTTTGCCCAAACCGCGATTCTTATATTATATCGGTTCTTCTCAGGATTGACAAGGGAATCCGCCGCGGGACGGCCCCTGCGCGGGGATTTTTTGCAATTTTTTGGCCAAACCCCTTGCATTTTTGTCCACCATTTGGTATTATGTTATAGCGACTTGAAAAGAGGAGGTGCAGAAGATGGCAAAGTGTGATTGCTGCGGAAAAGGGATGACCTTTGGGATTCAGGTTTCCCATTCCCACCGGCGTTCCAACCGTACCTGGAAGCCGAACGTGAAGAGAGTCAAGGCGATTGTAGACGGTTCCCCGAAATATATCTACGCCTGCACCCGTTGCCTGCGTTCCGGTAAGGTTACCCGGGCTATCTGAAAACTGTTCCTGAATGGCCGCTTGCCAGCTTTGGCAGGCGGTTTTTTTGTTATTTTTTATCTTAATATTTTTAGCTTAAGCTTGTCATTTTTTATAGTTTTCCCCTCCTTTTTCCGCCAAACTGCCGATTTTTTGCTTGCCGCCTTGCCAAAGGGCGCCGGGTGTTGTTTGATAAAAGCAGATCACACAGGGGGGGATCGGGCCGCGGATACCTGCCCGCAGAGCCGGCCCCAGCGTCCAAGGGAGGGGTTTTTGTGAAGCGGTTTGGCCTGTTCTTTCTCACAAGTTTTCTTCTGATGGCCGTCCTTTGCGGCTGCATCGCACAAGAGGCCGGCTCCGGCGCAGCGGCGGGTTCTGCCGGCGTCCCCCAAAGCGCGCCGGTATCCTCTGAATCTCCCGGCGCACCGGCGGCCGACACGGCCGTCCCCTGCCCCGACCACAACCCGGATATGGAGGTGCAAAACCAGAATGCCGCACAGCCCGCGCTGCTGATCGCGCCAAACGGCGAGGAAAACCTCTGGATCTGGACCCCCTCTAAGGCGGATGACACGCTTGGGACCCTCGTCTCCACCCCCGTCACCCCCGCGGTGGTCCACTGGCCCGAGGAGATCACCGCCGAGACGAAAGCGCCGCTCTGGTTCGCCGAGACCGCGCTCTACCAGCGCGGCAAGCAGATCACCCTCTGCTGCGCGGCGCTGGAGGACGAGCAGCAGGCGGTGCTGTTTTGCAGCGAGGACGGCGGGAAGTCTTGGTCCGAGCAGCGGTGCAGCCTCCCCTTCTCCGCCGCCGGTGCCGGCTGTTTTCTCTCCGCCTTCGGCGAGGGCGGGATGTCCGCCTTTGTCTCCTGCGCGACGCCCGGCAGCGGGATCTGTGGCTTTGTGCAGTCCGCCCCGGGCAGCGGATGGATTCCCCTCGACAGTGCGGTGTCCCCGGCAGCAGATGAACAGGGCGCGGCCTTTGTCTGGGCGGGCATGGTCTCGGACCGTCTTGGCTTTGTCTGCTGCGGCTATAAGCTGCACCCTGAACCGACAGTCTACGCCACCACCGATGGGGGTGCAAGCTGGGCCAAGCTCTCACTGCCGCTGCCCGAGGGATTCGACGAAACCGCCGGCTATCTGGTCGGCAGCGCGGCCTCTCTGGAGGGAGACGCCGTGCTGCTGCGCGCGCACTGGATCGCACAGGACACCCAGCGGACAGTCACCTACCGCTCAGAGGATCAAGGGGTCCGCTGGCAGCTTGCCGAGGTCGGCGACCCGCTTCCCCGCAGCTGAACGGCGCGCGTACCGAGTGCATACCGGGAAACGGTTTTCTCCGGCGGCCCTCTTTTCCGGCCGCCGGTTCTTTTTTCTCT